>NZ_JBSRVI010000122.1:0-20583 GCF_055134445.1 Arcticibacterium sp. | reverse complement strand
ATGGTGTAAGTAGTTTTGAAGTCAAGGACAACGGTACTTTTAAAAACATCAATAACATTGGCGATAACACTAAGGATAGATATTTAACAGGTGCCTACCCAGTAACGGGTGTTAAACTAGGAGAGAATTATTATATCATAGTAGGCCACAGACATCATAAATATTACGAGAAAAATGGTTTCATTAAAAATCAAAACTTTGTCTACCATGGGGATGGTGTGAGTGTTTTTAAGATTGACTAGAAAGGAGCTCTCGTGCCACACTACGTTTTAAAAGATGATGAAAACACAAAACTGCAAGGACAAACAAGAATAGAAATTGTATCTGTGAGTGATACCGATGCAGTTTTAGCAATAGGTACAAGAGACGATGCCAGTATCCAGCTTTGTAAATTAGACATGAATGGTATTCTAAGCCCTATCAATTACTTAGAAACTGGATTTTCTATTTATTATGGTTTAAGGTCACATAAAATTGGTGATAGCAATTTCCTTATCGCAGGCTCCAATAGATTCGACCTTAAGAAGGTAGCGACCTATAAGATTTTACCTAAAATAGATAGAAGTGGTAAAGTCCTGAGGCATATCGTAAACCTGAAATACAAAGAAAACGCTACTGAACAACAAGTCAACGAGGCAGTACGAACTTTCTTAAATCTTAAAAATGAAATCCCAGAAATAGAACATATAGAATGGGGAGTGAATGACAGTAAAGAAGGAGCCAGCAAAGGTTTGACACACGTTTTTAACCTCACATTTAAGGACGATAACGGCAGAGAAATTTACTTATTTCATGAGGCTCATATAGCCTTAGTCAGTAAAATTGGGCCGATTATAGCAGATGTTTTGGTGATGGATTATTGGACTGAAGCTAATTAAACATCAAATAGACAACATTTTATTCTTCAAAAACGAATTCAAAAAAATGGAAAGTATAAAAAACAAAAAAGCCATTATAACCGGTGGCGGCAGAGGACTAGGAAAAGCAACCGCCATAGCATTTGCTAAAGAAGGAGTTGATATCGCCATAACAGGGAGAAATGAGACTGTCTTAAAAAAAACAGTTGCTGAGCTAGAGACTTATGGTGTAAAGGCCATTTATTCGGTATTTGATGTGGGTAATTATGAAGAAGTTAAAAGCAGCATTAAAGACATCATAGATAGATTAGGTACGGTTGATATTTTAGTAAACAACGCTGGCATTGCCGCCATTGGCTCATTTAATGAGATGGAAGTGAGGAATGGAGTCAAATTATTCAAACCAATTTAATGGGGATGTATTATGTAACTAAAGAGGTATTACCACATCTACTGTCTAAGAATGAAGGAGATATTATTAATGTTTCTTCTACGGCAGGTTTAACTGGTAACCCAAACGTATCTGCCTATTCGGCATCAAAATTTGCAGTGATTGGTATGTCCGAATCGCTGATGAAAGAAGTACGTAAAAACAATATTAGGGTTATTACATTAACACCAAGCACCATAGAGTCAGAAATGACCGTTGAACTGGGCTTTGCAAAAGAAGGTTCAGAAGACAGTGTGCTTCAACCAGAAGATTTTGCGGAACTACTTGTAGCTGGTTTAAAACTTCCAAGAAGGGCTATGCTAAAAAGTGCAGCTTTGTGGTCTACTAATCCGTAGACTGATTGGGAGAATTCCTTCAAAAAAGAGAACCAAGAGATGATGTATTGTAAAAAGTTTAGAGACTAAACAAGCATGATTCCATTCTACTCTTGGGGCAATAGGAAAGAAACCGATATGTCTATTTACTTGCCTTTGAAGAATTGAAACAAGCATCTAAGACAGTTTGAATTAAACTAAAATCCAAACGTATCTGCCTATTCGGCATCAAAATTTGCAGTGATTGGCATATAGGAATCGCTGATGAAGAAAGTTAGTTAAAACAATATTAGCGTTATTACATTAACACTAAATACCATAGAACCTGAAATGCGGATTGAATTAGGTTTTAATAATGAACGAGCTCCTGAAAGCTGGACTAGAAGAACGCTTGATGTTTGAATCTGATAATGCTGACATCAATCTGACGGTGAGCTCCGCTATGAACTTAAAATCCCTATCCTTTAATCAAAAAGCTAAAATCTTCTATGAAAATGCAGAAAGATTCTTTGCAAAACAATAAGCTATAAATCCCGCTGTACCTCATCAGGACTTGACATCCAGGTGGCTATAGAAATATTCGACTTTAGGTCTTAACTTAGGCTTTTAAGTCATTACACGTTGACTTCAGTTTCGCACTTACAAAGCCCTACTTTAGTAGCATTAAATAAATGGAAGAAACATTGAAAATAATAAAATACAAGGGTTACGTAGTTTTTCAAAAGCTCAATGTTACATCTTTCATCCGTTTACCGAAGGCATATTATGATAACGAGGCTTGTTTTATATTTGTCAATCAGGGCGAGTTTCATATTAGGACTCAGACCGAAAGATTGCTTCTTAACAAGGAAACTGCCCTTCTGGCCAAGTGTATGAATTATTTCTATGAGACCACTAAAAAGTCAAAAAATGAGAAAGACAACATAGAAGTGATTGGGCTTATGTTCTATCCAGAATTGGTTCAAGACTTGTTTGACTTTGATATAAAAAAGTCTGAGCATCAAGTGGATTATAACCTCATGCAGGTTGAGGTTAATCAACTGCTAGAACATTACAAAGCAAGTATTAGTATACTTCTGGATAACCCTGAGTTAGCGGATGAAAATTTAATAAAAACCAAACTTCGTGAGTTTATATTATTGATGACTAAAACGGTCAAGGCTCCTTCTGAAGTTGATTTCTTGGCCTCAATGTTTAAACCCAACTTCGCCAAGTTTGAAACTGTGATACAACATAATCTCTACTCCAATTTAGACCTTAATGAGTTGGCCGCTTTGTGCCACATGAGTTTGTCTACTTTCAAAAGAAAATTTAAAGAAGTTTATCATGAAAGCCCTGCCAAGTATATCACGCAAATGAAGGTCAGAAAAGCTACGGATTATTTAAAGAATAAAGATCTGCGGATATCCGACATTGCGTACGATTTAGGATATGATTCATTAACGACTTTCAACAGAGCTTTTAAAGAACAAATTGGCAAATCGCCGTCAGCATATCGAATGAGCTAAAATGGTCAGGTTTTGAACTAAAACGCCAAAACCTTGACCATCATTTTCATGACCTTTGTTTTGTATTTAAAACAAAAAGTTATGAAACGATTAAAAACAACCTTTGCATTATTAGTATTTGCACTTGCTGCTCAAGCTCAGTCTAACAACCCATTAGGAAAAGCTCCAACTGAAATAAGTGTTGAAGTAGAAATCAACGCTCCAATTGAAAAAGTTTGGGCTCAATTTGCCGATATAGGTAACATTTACCTGAGCAGCCCCACGGTAGACACTTCTTATACCTCCTCAAAGCAAAATACAGGGGTTGGAGCTACAAGGCACATGATTCTTTCTCCGATGATGAAAGCAGGAGCCACGCTCGACGAACGCGTATTGGTGTGGGAAGAAGGTACCTACATGAAATTTGAAGTTTACAAAGTTTACCAAGTGCCAGGGATAAAAACCATGGTAGGTGACTTCGGACTAATGGCAAAAGGCGATAAGACCATACTTACTTCTACATTGAACTATTCCATGACCAATGGTATGTGGGGAATGATGAACAAAATGATGGGAAAGAAAAAATTTGCAACCGTTTGGAGAAAAGTGATTGCGGGTTATAAATACCATATTGAAACAGGTAAGCCAGTGACACACGAGACTCCATTAGACATCAAGCCCGTAAAATTAATTACAATCGAAATTTAAACATTTAAGTAATATGGAAAAAAACGTTGGAAAAACAGACAAAATAATTAGGCTCTTATTGGGAGCTTCCATCATCACTTTCGGAGTCATCATTGAATCCTGGTGGGGAATAGCAGGTGCGGGAATAATCTTGCCTGCACTAATGGGTTCTGATCCTTTTTATTCTCTTATTGGTGTTAATACCAATAAGCCTTAAAAGAGATTTAGAAACCAATACGGTGACCCATAGCGATTCGCAAGTCACATTGAGATAAGTCAACTAAACTAGTGTTTCTTGATAATGAATGAAGATTAAAAATATCAGTTATAGATACAATCATCTTCATTCATTATTCGAGGCTAATTTGAAAATGTAATGGAAAGACGCTCAACGCCCCATCCAGCCGCCATCTACAGTCACAATACTGCCATGTACATAACTTCCGGCATGAGAAGAAAGAAAAACCACCACGCCTTTAAAATCATCAGGACTCCCCCATCTTCCAGCTGGAATACGCGAAAGAATAGCCGCACTACGCTCTTCATCATTTCTTAAAGCTGCAGTATTATCAGTGGCAATATATCCAGGGGCTATGGCATTTACATTGACGCCTTTAGACGCCCATTCATTTGCCAATGCCTTTACAAGACTTCCAATGGCTCCTTTGCTGGAAGCATAGCCAGGCACTGTAATTCCACCTTGGAAAGTTAAAAGTGAGGCCGTAAAAACTATTTTACCCTCTCCACGTTCTACCATTTCCTTTCCAAATTCACGGGCTAGTATAAACTGAGAATTTAGATTAATCTCTATAATTTCATCCCAATATTCGTCTGGGTGTTCCGCAGCAGGCTTTCTTAGGATATTTCCTGCATTATTGATTAAAATATCAATCACACTGTGCTCAAACTTTACTTTTTTTATAAAATCGTAAAGGGCAGCACGATCTTTAAAGTCACATTGATAAGCGGTAAATTCTCTTCCTAAAGCTTTCACTTCTTTTTCAATAATACTCCCTTCTAATTCTAGCGTGGCTGATACTCCAATGATATTTGCACCGGCTTCTGCCAGTGCCAATGCCATTCCTCTGCCAATGCCTCGCTTACAACCCGTCACTAGGGCTGTTTTTCCTTTTAAACTAAATGATTCAAATATATTCATTGCTTGATATTCTTTTATTTATAGCATTAAATTTCCAGAAGATACTTCATCCCCGCCGGATTGCTGTCAATCGTTTTAAACACTTCTTCCGCTTCTGCAAGTGGAGAAACCTGAGTAATCATTTTCTCCAGTGGGAGTTTATCACTCGCCGCTAGCGTTATGGCCTCTTCAAAATCTTCTGGTTCATATACTCTTGCACCAATCAACTTTATCTCTCTCCAAAAAAAGCGAAAGAGATCTACAGATTTTTGTTCTGAATGAATGGCCACCATCACTATTCTTCCCCTCACTTTTGGTAAATCCGTCATGACCGATACGCCTGCTTGTGTACCTGACACTTCAAAAACAACATCAGCCATAGCTCCTTTTGTGAAATCTGCCACACTTTTCGCTAAGTCTGCCTCTTTGGGATTTACACATTCAAAACCCAAAGACTTAATAAAAGCAATTCTACTTTCATTTACTTCGGATATGAGTACATGACCACCTTTTTCCCTTGCCACTAAAGCAATGAGCAAGCCAATTGGTCCACCGCCAATAACCACGGCGTATTCACCAGATTTCAATTCGCCCAAACGTACATCATGACAAGCCACAGCCAAGGGCTCAATCATTGCACCTAATTGTAAAGAAAGATTATCTGGCAAATGATGAAGTGTAAATGAAGGCACATTCCAGTACTCTTGCATTCCCCCAGGCGTATCTATTCCAATAAACTTAAGATTTTGGCCAATATGTTTAAAACCATTATCAATAGGTAGCTCTACTCCTGGATGTAAGGGACGAACGGTCACTCTATCCCCAATTTTCCATTGCGTCACACCTTTTCCTAACTCGTCAATCACGCCAGAAACTTCATGCCCAATGACTTGAGGAATTTTCACACGTGCGTCCATATTTCCATGGTAAATGTGCACATCTGTTCCACAAACCCCCACATAGGCCATTTTCAAGCGTACTTCTCCTTTTTTTAGTGGACTTTTCTCCGTTTCTTTTATTTGGAAAGACTGCTGCCCTCCATAGTACAATGCGTTCATCTTCATGATTTTTTTATTTTCAATAAGGTTTAACCTCTTCTATAACAGGCTCTAATACCGGGTACAGCAATTCCACTATAGTCCCTTTCTCTCTAAAATTTGTAGCATATTACCTTCTGGATCAAAAAGGTTACGCACTTTACCTCCACCAATTGCATTCGCCAATTCTCCTCCCCATTGAACTCCTGCTTCATCCAAAACTGCTATCGCTTTTTGAATATCACTCACCCTTATGGCAATGTGAGACCAGCCAGGTGTCCAGGTAGTTCGTTCAGGCCTTTGAGTATCATCAATTGGCATTATCTCTAAAAGCGAATTGTCGGCAGCCTTTAGCATCCAAACTGGTTTTTCATGACGAAACCATTTAGTATAGCCCAAATGGGTACAATACCAATTGGCCAATTCTTCTACATCTATTGCGGCCACCGCTGGATGATCTATTCCTGTAAAAAGCATATTATTTTATTCTTTTAAGTTCGTATTCCTTTTTGTTGTTTTCCACTTTCCACTTTTGACCTGAACCAGAAACAATTACAAAAGCATCTTCATCGAGCAATTCCAATTCCCAATTCTCATGGTCATTACCCAGAGAATAAGTTTCGTTATTCTTCTTAAATGTCCATTCATCTACTTTCTGTGGATGATCTAAGACTATCGTATGAACAACCCGCCTGGTCTTTAACTTTTCATTTTCTGTAAATCGAAATATGAGACTATCACCAGACTTACCTTCTCCAACTTGATTTGGTTCTGTATGGTAGGCATCATGAAGAAATCCGAAAACAGGGAAGGATTCATTAATACTGCCTCCATGAATTATCTTCATTCCAGCATTACCTTTTTTTACTGTCAATGAATTGTCCTTCGCTTCCCATGACGTTTTCTTTTCCTTATTATTAACCACCCAGTTCCAAACAGTGCTTACTGGATAATCTGCTTTGATTTCATCTACAATAAAAAGAGTATGACTGCCTGCCAAAATCCAAAATCTAGAGAAACGCTCTATTGGCTTTCCATAAGCATTGCCTACCTCAGCACCCAAAACAGACAATGAGCCATCTCTTGCACAGATTAGTTTCTTATCTCCTCTTTCAATTTTTCCAGTGCCTTTTCTGTCTTTTATTTCTCTTCTTGGGAACACACTTTTTTGTTCTAAAAGTGAGGCTTTAGCCATGTCTTCTTGCAGTCCTAAAGACTCTTTCTCTATTAAAAATGTACAGGTATTATGTGTTTGAGAGCTGCTTTCCAGACCATGAATTAGGTTTCTATAACAAGAATGACCCGGATCGACCAATAACCGTTCTTGATTGTGAACCAGAATAAAGCTATTCAAGTCTCCATGAAGATGCCCTAGCCCATGTAGTGGCTCACTACCGCCATTGGTGGCCAATATGGTTTTCCCTTCCCAAGCATCCCGAATAAACCCATTCCCATTTGAAAAACTTGTTGTTAAGGGAAGCTTCGCCTTTTCAGGAGAAGTACTTTGTAAGGGATAAGTTAAGAGTGGTAAAGTCAAAAAGCCCCAGTCATTAATCATTCCGAATGCTGCCAAATCATGAGGTCCTTGATTGGGAACAGGCTGATAATACTTTTCAAACAACCAGTAAGCCAATCCTGCCTCATTGTTATCTTTGGTTCTAAGGGCTATAGAGAGTAAAACATCAGCAGATGGTCTAAAAATAGCAGCACTATCATTAAAGTTTACCGCTCTTGCCCTAGGTTCTTCTCCCCAATTTGACAACGGCTTACTGTACAACATACTTTCCACAAACCATGTGATAGATGACGGACGAATGGGCTGCTGACTTGTAGACGCTTTATTTATAAATTTAGGATATTTCCTTGATACCGCTTCTCTAGCAAAAGTTTGAGCTATCCATAGGTAATTTCCATATTGAAGCGACTCCCCATAAGAGCCATCATCTTGAAGAGCGTCTAAACATAACTCAAATTCTGGTAAAAGCTCTTTAACCGTTTCTTCCTCTTCTAAAACCACGGCCGTCACCATTGCCCCACTAAACAATACACTTCGCCAGTTCGCCAGATGATGATTATTATTTAACCACTCCCTGCATAAATGAAGCCCTTTTTCACGTAAAGCAGTTTCAATTTCTTCGCTCTCTGAGCTCGTGAAAATATCCTTTGCCAGATCAAATGTAGCAGCTATTCCCCAGCATAAATGTGCCGTTTCCAGATTGCCGATATAAGGTTCAGAATGGTTTCTAAAATTGGGACCTACCCAATCATACTCTGATTTTCTAACAATATCCAGACAGTGATTTCTTAACCACTCCTTCAATTCAGAGCTAGGTTTTAGGGCATAGAACATGGCGGCATCAGACAGATATTCGGCTGCCGAATGCCACCAAATGGTCGAGGCATTCGGACCCAATAGGCTTCCCCAAGCCACACGTTCATGCACTCGATTTTCTAGAGCTTTATAAAAAGAAGACAACATGCTACTTTCGGACGCTACTGCCTCCAGTATAGCTTGTTTCTCCAACTCAGTTAAAAATATTGCCATTTTAGAAATACCCTCCGTTTTTTACGACATCAGTTGGTTTCATTCCGTTTTCTACCATCTCTCTAATTTCACCCTCCTTATTCAGCAGTTGTTCTGTAGCCACGAGAACATCGTAAGCAATAGCTTGTGGAATGGAAATAACGCCATCGATATCACCAAATACCCAATCACCAGGCGTTACCACTACTTCACCCATTAAAATTGGTCTTTGATAATGGTACATTCTGAAACGACCTAACATTCCAGTATTGGATTTATATTGGTGAAAAATAGGAAAACCTAAGTCTAAAATTGCACTCGTGTCGCGTATCCCATTTACCACGGCTCCTCGGCAACCCAATTTAGCCGCAGCCATTGACATGACCTCTCCCCATTGTGAAGTCACTACATCACCTGTACAATCCCACATCACTATGACATCTTGATCAAGCGATTCTAGCATTTCAGCTCTCATTTCAAACTCACCTTCCGTTGTGATGTCGGGTCCCCCTTTTACCGTAAAAGCCAGACCTGCTATCTTCATATCTTCTCTCAAAGGAGCGAAGTGTGCAGGCAAACTAGAAGCATGCATTTTATAATTGAAACGTAAAACATCATTTACGGCACCTGAATATAATTTCAAGTACCTTTCTCTCATTTCGCTTACTGAGATTGGAAATGGAGAAGCCTGTTTTACTTCTGTCGCGTGTAACTCTGTATTCATTATGCCAAAAATTTCATGTTGTCAAAATTGATTTCTCTTATTACCACATAATCTGGCTGACTTAGCACAAACAAGATTACATTAGCCACATCTTCTGGTTTTAGGAATTTCTCTCTTGGGACCTTCCGGTCTCCCCAATAATCACTGTCCGTAGGGCCTGGGTTAACGTCAGTTACTTTTATACCTAACTTTAATACTTGATCTGCCAAACCACTGCTTAAGCCGCGTGCTCCAAATTTGGAAGCACAGTAAATCGGTGCATTAGGATTGGTTCTTTGACCAGCCATTGAAATCACGGTGATAATGTGCCCTGATTTTTTTTCTTTCATCACCTTTAAAGCTTCTCTATTGCACAAGAAAACCCCTTTGACGTTTACATCCATCATCTGTTCAAATACATCCAACTCCGTAATTGACATGTCAGGAGAAACCTGGCCCACGCCTGCATTATTCAATAAGGCATCTACTGAGCCAAATGCTTCCAAACAAGCTTTAAAGCCCGCTATGACATCGGCTTCTAGTGTTACATCTCCCTTAAATGAGCGTAGATTTTCATGCGAAACCTCATCTGTCAGTTGTCGGCTGCGGCTAAAATCAAACACATTGGCTCCCATTGTTAGCAATAGTTGAGCTGTTGCTTTACCTATACCACTTGATGCTCCGGTAATGAATACTGTTTTATTTTTTAGTTTGTCCATTTTATTTGATTTCAATTATTAAGTCATACCTACTAATATTCAGGTATTATTTTTTTATTAATTCAATACTATTTCTATGCTACGACGCTTCTTGATCTTTACATTTCTTGTTTCTTAGCCACCAGACCACAATACCCATAAAAAGGCAAACCATTCCCGAAACTATTGATAGCACACCACTGAGTTCTGTATAGTAAATCAGTCCCATTCCAATGAAAAGAAGGGCAGAGAAAAGAAGTGAAATAGCGTATAGATATTTCAAGGCATTTTCAAACTTTCTATCTATGGACGGCTTATCTGTAATTGGGGTACTCAAGAGTTTGAAAAAAGACTCCACACGTGCTATATACTTTGGATCCTTTGGAAGTTTCAAGCCGGAGGAATAGAAAATGAAAAGACAAACGATTACTTCAATGGTGGTTGCCATTTCCCATGAAAAATATTGCGGCATAGCGTTCAAGACTATCCCAACCAATGCTCCAATGATAACGGTGAGCATAGCTCCTTTTGCAGTAGGTCTTTTGCTTAAAATTCCAAGTACCAGTGGGATACCTATTGGAATCGCGAAGATTCCTGTAAATAATTTATTGGCTTCAAAAGCTCCTCCAAAATCTTGAATAAACAAAGCTCCAAACAAAACAAGTAAACCGACTAAAACAGATGCAACCTTGGCAATCAAAAGAAGTTGCTTGTCGGTGGCGTCATTATTTATAAGTCGCTGATATACATCTTTTGATAAAACACTTGCGATGACGTTATACTCCGAATTAAGTGATGACATGGTAGCAGCGAACATAGAAGCTATCATCACACCCATTAGACCAGGTGGCAATAAAAAACTTGAAATGGCTACATACGCCATTTCCTTATCTGGTAACTCTGGCATTAGAATTTTGGCAACCATTGGTGGTACAAGAAAAATAATAGGAGTTACTAGAAATAAAGCAGCACTGAGGTAACCCACTTTTTCCGCTTCCTTTTCATCCCTAACGGAGTAAAATCGCTGAATAAAAGTCCAATTCTCGTTGTATTTAATGATGATCATCAGGTAATAAACTGCGAGCCAGAAAAACTGGCCTTTAGGTCCATTAAACCAATTTAAATGATCTGGCAGTTTCTGTGAGATTGCTTCGAAGCCTCCGATATGATCTAAAGAAAGCCAGAATAACATAATAGATGTAAAGAGGAGTATGATGAACTGCACCGTTCCCATAATAGACACCGCCCATAGGCCACCGTATATGGTAAAAGCAATGACGATAATGGAGGAAACAACCATGGCCATTGGTAACGACAAAGGCGTAACCGCTGTAAGAAAAATACCAATAGCGTATAAACGAACGGTATTATCTAAAATTCTCATGAATATTCCTACCCAACCAACCGTTTGACGTAGCGAAGAATTAAAGCGAGTTTCAAGATATTCTATTGGTGTTGAAGCATTAGAACGACGCCATCTTTTAGCAAAAATTAGTGCCGCAATAATACAAGCTGGTACGGTACTGGTAAGCACGGTAACCGAAACCAAACCATATTCGTATGAAATACCAGCGTATGCCACAAAGATAAAAGTACTGAACAAGGCCATAAAATTGCTTATTCCCGCAGCTACCCACGGTAAGGCACCTGAGCCTTTTGTATAAGCGTTGACGTCTTTCACATGCCATTTAAAGAAAAGGCCAATTCCTGCCATTAAGATCAGATAAAGAACAATGGCTAAATAATCAAGCGTTACTAGTGAGCTCATATATCAATCGTTTGCGTTTATTATTGAATCTCTTAAATAACTCTGAATTGAGCCTGCTAAAAAAGCGGCTTGTAATGCCCTAGTTTGTTCGTTATAATGCACATGGTCAACAAACTGCTCGTTACCTAGTTTTTGAGTAAAAGCAAACAAATCTATCATTGGAACATTGTGTGCTGTAAAGATTTCATCGGCAATGGCATTATAAGTGGCCACATCCGAAGCATATCGTCTAATGGACTTAGACTTATTATTATGGATGGCGTCTACCACCGGTGTGGTTCGTATCCAAATTAAGCCAATACCCTTCTTTTTTAATACTTCAATGATGTCTAGCAAATTACTTCTATACTCCTGTTCGGTTACTTGAATCACACCCGTTTGTGGGTCGTGTTTGATATCATGCAGCCCGCAGTTTAGCACTAAGAAACCTGGGCGAAAATTAGACTCTTGCGTTTTCTTCTTTAAGTAAGCCAACACCATTCGAGAATCTCCGCCGTTAGCTCCTAACGGAACGTCAAGGTTTTTCTCCGCTCTACCATCATCTTTTTTACGGTCGAACTGTACCGAACCCGCTAAGTATTTCTCAAGATATGGTCCGTAATGGATGGAGATACTATCTCCAATCAAAAAAATAGATGGCTGAGATAAACTCCATGCGGATAGCGTAATAGCCAATCCGATCATCAGTACCGTTGTTTTTATATTAATAATTCTTTTCATTTCATTTCAATAAGTTACTTTCAATTTTACTTTTCGATGGTTCCAAATTCTTGCACAATCCCTTTCAATAAAGGTTGCTCTATCACGTACTTCTGTTCTACTCCTTTAAGATAATTATTGACAAGATTTATGTCTCTAGACTGCTCCCCTTTTACCTCCAGAAAAACGGCCCCATTCCCAGTCAACCTACTCTGAGAAATTGAAACTTCTTTTGCATTAACAAGTTTAATTAGTGCAGATGTTTTTTGAATAGATTGAGCCATCAATCCATTTATATTTAGTAATTCAACATTGTCGCAAATCACAGCAGGACGAACGTCATCCTGAGCAAATCGCAGCTGAACTTGGTCTAGCCTAAGGTTTTTCACATTCCGAACAAAAAAACCATAACTAGGCAAGTAGTTTCCGAACATACCACCCACTGGAGAGCCATTGGGTTTGACAGGTACCTGATGATTGGGATCTACGTCTGTCAGCCCTCCTTCAAATTCAAGATCAAGGTTGCTTAGCACTATATTTTCCAAAGGAGTTTCTACTAATCCAGTAATGGAACAGCCTAATGGTGACAACCTAGTCCCTTTAATATTGTGAATGGTGATGTCTTTTAAAACTGGCGAGTTGGTGACCGTATGGGTACCAAATTTCTTATTCCTACTACTCAACCGAACAAAAATAGCCTGACGTTTGATATTCCTCAAAGTGATATTTGAAATATTAACCCGCTGAACACTGGCACCATCGGCTGTCATGATGGCAATTCCTTCTCCAAAAGTATCGAACACCACACAATTCTGGATGAGAATATCCTCAAAGCGACCCGTTGTTTCTGTCCCTATTTTTATACCGCTCGCTCCTGAACTTATTACACAGTTAGTTATCACTATATCTCTGCAAGCCTTATCAGGTGAAAAACTTTTTAAGACAATCCCATCATCACCAGCGTTAATGTAGCAGTTCGCTATCCTAACCAGTTCGCAATCAACAATATCAAGCCCATCAGTATTTCGATGCTTTACGGAATGCTCTCTATTCGCTTGTTCTATATCCTTATTTTCTCTACTGTCCACGGTAATACCATCTATCACTATGTTTTTACATTGCTGATAAGTTTGCACCCAGGATGCCGAATTTTTGAGGGTGATATTCAAAATTTGCAAATTTTCAACCCCTCGCATATGAATAATTCGAGGACGATACTGAAAGGAAGGATACTGATAAGCATCGGTCAATTTTCGCTTGTCTATGACATGCCCATTTCCATCAATAGTACCACGACCTTCAATGGTAATGTTGTTTACATTTTCGGCGTAAATAAGTGCTTTACTTGTATAATCGCCATCATAAGTAGGGTAATCAGATGCAGTATTTGCATAATCCTCTGCATCTCCGCTTCCTAATAATGTAGCACCAGCCTCCACGTACAGCGTCACATGACTTTTCAGGTAAATGGTAGCCGAAGAAAATATACCATTATGTAAGTAAACACGACCTCCACCTGCTTTATGGCATAGATCTATTGCTTTTTGGATAGCCTCAGTATCCAAGGTTTTCCCATCACCTTTGGCACCGTAGTCATATACATCCCAAGTGCCTGAATCATGAGAAGAGTCATTTTCTTTAAAATGTTCGATTTCTAAAACTTTTGAATCCATACTTAGGCTCGTACTAAATGCAGCCTGAATAGGACATAAAATCCCCGAAATTATTAATATAATAAGTAGTTTATGTTTCATTTTTTAAAAATTAATCAATCCATGTTTACGACCTTTTTCTTCCAACCTAGTGGCTTCTCTACCTCAAAATCGGTAACACCTTTCCCTTGAAAAAAGGTAGCTGATGTACTATTCTTTGTAACTCGGGTGTTTTTAATACTCAGCCCTTCCACATCATTTGCAATTATTGGCACTCGTGGGTCGCTGGCATCACTTCCCATTAATAAGCCTTGTATCATCACATTTTTTGCATGACGGATAAACAGCATAGAGGATGGCAGATTCCCCCAAACTGTTGGTTGTGGATACCCATTTTCGTCCTCTTTTACCCCTTCGATGTTTTCAATTAATTCGCCTTTCACCAGACCTCCTTCATTAAAAAGCTGGACATTACTTAAAGTTACATTTTCAATATAATAACCTGGAATTGCTGTAATGGAACTTGAATAGTTTCCTGAATTATAAGCCACTAAATTGCTTATAGAGATATTCTTCATTACTCCCACCGCAGGAGTTGGTGATTCTTCTGTATGCTTTCTTGCTCTGTTTCCTAGACGAATATATAGTGGACATTTTGTCCCATCTATCGTTACATTACTTATTGTTATCCCTTCCATTGTTCCTCCATCAACTATTTCTAATGATATTCCAGTAATTCCTGAAGGAAAATCGTGAAAAATAGGCTTAAGTTCACTTCTGCTTGGTTTCACTACACAGTTTGAAATGGTAATATTCTTAAAACCTCCCGTAGATTCAGTTCCAGCTTTTATAGCGTTACACGAACTGGAAACCACACAGTTTGTAATAACTATGTCTTCGCATGGGGCTATACCCGTACTTTTCAAAGTAATACCATCGTCATCAGAATCAATAATCGAATTGGAAAGGATAAACCTGCGACAACCGTCAATATCAATCCCATCATTATTTCGATTAGAGTGATTATAAACTTCAATTTTATCAATAATTACATCTTCGCAATTTAAATAGTGTTGGTTCCAACTACCTGATTGTGTTATCGTAACACCTTCAATTCTAAGCTTTTTACACGAAATAAATAATATAGAACGCGAACGGCCATCTCTATCTCCACCTAACAAGTCGGGTCTTGGTTTTTGCACACTTCCTTGCCCATGTATCGTTCCAAACCCTCGGATACCAATATTGCTCACCTCATTGGCATATATCAAAGCGAACCATCCTCCAGGGTCTTTCTGCGATCGATAACTAGGCTGTGGCATCCTCGGAAAATCTTGGTGCTGGCCACTTGCCAATAAAGTAGATCCTCTTTCGAAGTATAATTCGACATTATCTTTCATAATAATGGTTCCTGAAAGGTATATACCAGGAGGAAAATAGACTTGTCCTCCACCTGCTTTATGACATAAATCTATAGCCTTTTGTATAGCCTGAGTATCCATAGTTTTCCCATCTCCTTTGGCATCGTACTCAGATACATCCCAAGTTCTCTTAATATTATCTGAACCAACAACTTCAATTACTTTAGTATCAAAGTCGGCTTTTTGACCCGAACCAAACACGTGCTCAATAGGCGTTAAAGCACTAGCCAGTATTAAAATAACTTGGAATGTATGTTTCATTTTTTTTAAATAAAAGTTTAATTTTTCTTCATTTAGACCACCTCTTTTCTTTCCATAATTAACATAGGATAATCACGTAAAGGAAGATTTCTAAACAATTGAGCTTCATGGCTAAGTCTAGATTTATCATTATCATAAATCTTTTCATGATCGCTGAGATCAAATATTTCGCCTTTTAAAGGGTCTACAAGAACTGGATTGTCGAATCCGCTTGCTTCCCAATCCCATAAGATTAAATGAGCATTTCTCTCTGTATAGGTATCGGCTGCTTTCTCAGTTGACCAAAACGCTAGAACAAGACCATTGGCAGTATTTAAAGTACTAGAACTCACCGACTCAAGCGTTTCCCCAACGCCATTTCCATATTTGACATACTCCTTTTCTCCCAGTGCTGCCTTTCCGTCAATTACATGTATGATGGAATTATGAACATTTACATCTCCATGAACCAGACTACCTAGGTTTTGCAGTGCTTTGAAAGCAACCTTTGGGCTTATCTCCGGCTTCGCCCTTAAAATTCCTTTAAAGTTTATATTCCCTGAACCCTTTGGGTAATCATGCAAATCGACAATTAAAAACCAAAGAGTCATGTCAATGCCCAACGAACAATCGGTCATCAGTCTTCTCAACATAATCTTGGCTTGTATATTTTCGGTATAAGGTCCTTCACCAGCGAAACCCGTACTGTTAGGATCGGATGCAAAACCATTTTCTCCTTGCCATAATTTGAGCTTAGGATTATACTGTGTTATAAACACTTTTAACGCTTTTATTCTGTCCGTATAACTTTCTGGAATTGTACCGTAAGGATGAAAAGAAAAGATATCTATCTCCTTTCCTAAACCTGCTTCAAACATAGACTTAATAAACGTGAAGGGAATTCGAGAAGTTACCCCGCCAATTATAATAGCATTTGGACAATTCTTCCGAATTATTGGAGCCGTAAGCCTCACTAAATCCACATACATATTAGCATCAATTTCACCAGGCCTCCAAAAACCTTTTAAATTTGGTTCATTCCAAATTTCGAAGTATTGAACTTTTCCTTTATACCGTTTAGCCAGTGCTTTTACAAAACGTGCCCAGCCATCTTTGGCTTCTTGAGTAAGCATTGGATGAGAACCTCTTTCACCTTCCGTATAATGCGTATTCCCATAACCGACATTAAAAAATGGTTGTATTCCACGCTCTATCAGACCATCTACACTTTCATCTAACCATTCCCAATCATATTGATTTTTCACAGTTTCCACCCTATTCCACCCAGTTTGCAACCTTCCCCACTTCACTGGCAGGTTGTCCATCCACGGATATACTTCTTTCGGATCCCATAGTTTACGATCCAGTGTTTCACATCCAATTCCAAAAGGAGAGGATTGAATTTCTTTAGGGCTTTTGACCGTAACATTACCAATCTTTCCTAGTTCAATTTTATCCTTTTGAAAAATCTGAACTTCTTCATTTTTGCCCATCCCCAGAAGAGATGCTGGCAAAGGAAGAACAGCCAATGATTTTAGAAATAACCTTCTATTACTTTCCATAATATTATGTATCTATATTTTACTTAACTGCGTTATTTAATGACCCGTTGAATACGTTGCAAACGTGAAGCGAATGAGCGTTATAATGATAATTCCCTTCATAACCTGTATCTCCTAAAAATTCACTTACCAGTGCAATTGAAAGTGGATAAAACCATGAACCTAGCATAATTTTCTCACGATTTGGATCTTCATCTCGGAGTTCGGCAGATGCCATTTTATCTCCTTCTTTCCAAATCCAATGAGGACGAGGAACCCAGTCAGCCAGTACACTATCTTTTCTATGTAATAACCAGCCTACTCCATCTTGACTTTCATGCTGTAAAGCATGAGCTAAATATTTACGACAAGCCACTTCCACATCTGCTCTTCGGTAATCTGTCAAAGCCATCAAATTAACAAGCTGATACGCTCCGTCGAAGTCTGGACAATCAGAGCCCCCTTGCCAAAAAGAGCCATCGGGTAACTGGCAAGCTAGCGTGGAATCAACACAGCGTTCTAAATGTTTTAATGGCCAGCCTAATGCAAAGTATATCGGCACCACATGTATAGTTCCAAAAAGACCATTCGGTAAATCTGCACCAAACTGAGTTCCCCAAAAACCAGTTTCTGGATCTTGTAATTCCTCCAATGCTCTATACATCCCTTTTTCCATGAGAGCATTCACTTCGGTACCACCGAACCAATCTCGATGTGCAAAAAGTGCAGTGGCTGCCGCTAAAACCTGATTTCCTGCAGACCAAGAGTTTTCCCAATTATAATGCTTTACCCATTCATATAATTTTTCAGCATTTAAAAGCGGCTCTAAAAAGCTTAACTTTTTTTCCGCTTTACGACCTAATATTCTTAATGCCCAAATATTTCCCCTTGTATAGTGCCATGCCGGTTCCATTTCTTCTATCGACCTAATACGATTATTGTCTGATTCTTGTTTAGAGAAATAACCTTGCTTCGTTTGACGATTTGTGAATTGTTTCGCCCACGTATCTAAGTCCTTTTCAGAATACTTAGGCAATTCACCAAACAAATCGAGTACATGTGCTGCATGATAAGAACCATAGAAGCTCTCACCCTCATTGGGCTCCTTACTATACACCCCTGGAGTAGCACCGATCTTCATAGATTCTACAAAATCCAATGACACTTGCTTTATCCTTTGATATCCACTATTCTGCATATTTCAATTAATCTTTCGTTTTCTAAATCAATACTTATTTCCACAGTTGGGTTTTTACATCCCTTTTCGTTAAACCATTTGTAAAGTTTACCAATGGTTTTTCACCTTTATAATTCACTTGAATACCTTGCGTTGAACCGCCTACAGTTATAAATTTCCCTCCATGTTTCACTTCTTCAGAAATATTTATGTTTTGGCAATCTTCTAGGCGATAATTCATTCCTTGCTTCGTGTCAATATCATTTTTCTCAAAAATAATTTGACTCGCATTAGAGCATATCACCCCCTCGGAACTATTTATTTTCATGTTTTTAAATTTCATATCCGTAAGATATTGACCGTTAGGAAGCCCTTGAATTTTCATGGCCGTATTGGCATTTTTGCATTCAATATTTTCAAGGTAAAAGTTTCGGAATATTGGTGCACGGTTTAGATTAAGCGACTTCTCATTATAGGACATTTCTCTTTCAATGGGTTCGCTATCATAGCGTAGGTTAAAAACTATAGCTTCATGTTTAATGGAATCCATTCTAATATTTCTAATCCAAATGTTTTCGACTATTCCACCTCTTCCCAGTCGAGATTTAAACCTTATTCCTCTGTCTGTACCCGAAAAATCACAATCTTCTACCAACACATTTTTAACTCCAGCCGACATTTCACTTCCAATCACAAAACCACCATGCCCTGCGAGTACGTGGCAAGCTCTAACTATAATGTTTTCGCTCGGTCTACCTATCTCCCAAGCTTCTTCATCACGTCCAGACTTAACACAAATGGCATCGTCACCTACGTCAATAAAACAATTTTCAATGAGCACGTTTTTACAACCATCAGGGTCAATCCCATCATTATTAGGACCATGTGAAATGATACTGATACCCCTAATTATTAGATTTTCACAAAAAACAGGATGCAAATTCCATGAAGGGCCATCTCGCATTGTAAAATCTTCCAGCAGTATGTTCTTACACTCTAAAAATTGTATAAAAGGTGGCCTAACGCCAGCCTCTACTGTGCCAAACACACGATCATCAATGGGTACTCTCGCCTTTCCCATTTTAAACAGTGCCGTCATTCCTGGCTGTTTGTTTTTCCAAGGCCACCAAACCTGACCCTGCCCATTAAGTGTTCCTTTTCCAGTTATTGCAATATTTTCACTGGCTTTAGCATAAACCATTGGCGAATAATTATAACAGAAAAAGCCTCCTCTTTGAATTAAAACCACAGGAAGATAGTCCTCAAAATTTTGACTAAACCGTACTTCTGCATCCTCTTCTAAGTGAAGATTTACATTACTCTTTAGATGAATGGGACCTGTGAGCCATACACCTGCAGGAACTAATACCGTCCCACCGCCAGCTTGATGACAATCCTCTATGGCTCGAGCAATAGCCTTAGTTACATAACCTTCTTTGTCAGCTGTATTTTCTATATAAGAACGAATATCAAAAACCTGCTTCTTAAAGTTAGGCTCCTCCCATTCCGCAAAATCAAATGGAATATTGGTGTCCGTTTTTTGAGCGGACACATTCTGGCCAATCAAGACCAAAAGCATAAACCATTGTATTTTCCTTGGAAGTATTCTCATTTTAATTTTCTAGTAACAACGTACCTTTCTCAGCTATTAAAACCGGATAATCTGGAATAGGAATACCCGTAAAAACGTATTGCTCGCCATCTTTTTTCCAGTTTTCTGATGGTATTTCAAGTACTTCTCCAGATATCAGATCCACTAAGACTGGTTTCTTAAAAGAACCATTTTTAATCGTAATCGTAGTCTGTTTAGGCTCGTACTCTTCTGCAGGTCTTTCCTCTGCACTCCATAAACTCACTATGGTGCCTTCATTTTCTTTATGACGATATTGAAAGGCATTAACGGTAGCTTGATCAGTAGCGGGCTCTTCATTTTTCATCAATTCAACTTGACTATCAAATAGAGAAAATGCATGCTGAGCTGCCTTATATGCCATTTTGGGTCTTTCAATTGTTTTATCTGGGTTGGTCTTTAAAATCCCTTTGGTATTTACGCCTACCATATGATCGCCAGCAGCATAATGCATATCACTAATGGTAAACAAGTTTGTTGCAATACCACGTCCATGGTCGCCCATCATTCGACGTAAATCCCATTTAGCTTGTGATAATTCTGTCCAATCATACTGACG
>NZ_JBSRVI010000121.1:0-69371 GCF_055134445.1 Arcticibacterium sp. | reverse complement strand
TGTTTTAGCCTTGCGTCTTCTATAGATAGCTATAACTCATACCCTTATGTAGACGAGGCTACAAGTAGTAGAATATCTGCAAACATAAGAGTGTTTGGCAACACAGTCCACCCAGAAGCCGTTGGCTATTATCAATTGGCTGACGCTTATTACCGTCAAATTCGGGCGTTTTTGAGTGGGGTGATTTAATATACAAATAATTTAAACCAAAAAAAGCCCATCACCCGATGGGCTTTTTTTTGTCCTTTCCGCTTCGATTTTATCCTTGCAAATTCGAATATGGCGAAGGGTGCATATCAGCAAGAACTGGCTACGGAAGTGGTTTATGACTGGGTGGAGTCTACTGAAAAGATAGTAGGCTCTATTATGAAAAAGAGAAAGGTGGTTTTCTCTGAAACTGGCAGGCGTAACATTATCATAAAACTGTATGAACGCTCTGAAGGCCTAATAAATCTTGATTTTTTCTACCGTGACAGCCTCCGATTTACAGACATGGGTGCTGGCCGTGGCTACAACAAAGGCGTTAGGATTACTCATAAAGACTACATGAGCGAAATGAGAAGCAAGCGAACCCGTAAACGAATACTTATGAAGCCAATATTTGGCCGCCTCTCTGCACTAATGGAGGTTGTATCTGCTGAGCTAATAGCGATGGCAGAAATGGATTTTGAAGGAACTTTAACTCTTGCACATATTCATGGCAAAGCGTAACAGAATAGACAAAAAACAACTCCAAATACTTATTGACACCTCACAGGGTGTGGACCAATTAGGTTATTTGCAGGAGCAGTATAAACGCCTTACGCAGGAAGTTAAAACTACTGAAAGTGCTATGACTGCCCGTGCTTTGGAACGTCAAATGACGGTTTTGAAGGATAAAATTCAAGACGTAAGGGAAGAGCTGGGTCTGGAAGGTATGACCGTGAACCAGCTGAGGCAGTACTACAGGGAACTTAACCGAGAGGCCAACAGCTCCAGCGGCAAGACTAGGGAGAAGTTTAAAAGCGATGCCGTGGCTGTGAATAACCAGATAGACCTCATGAATGAGGGTACTGACAGGCGAACGAGGCAAGAAAAGAAGCTGAACGATGAGCTGCAGAAATCTCTGAAGGTAAATAAACTCACTAGCCTGAGCCTGGACCAACTTAAGCTGCATCATAGAAACCTAACTACTCAGATTCAGCAGTCTGCCAATTTTGAATCTAAGGCCAACAGGCAGCGAATACAGGATGCACAGAAGGTGCAGCATCTAATAACGGCACGCCAAAACGCAGTAAGTGGTGCTGGAGGCTTATTAGGGCAGATAAAAAGTTCTTTTCCTGCAGCAGTAGCTGGAGCCTTTGGAGGCTTAACGGTTGGGATTTTTGATCAGGCTCTTCAGCAATTAAAAAGACTGGCCGATGATGGTCTAGATTATATCCTGAAAAAAGGAAGGGCTGTTTCTGAGATTCAGAATATTCTATTAATAGGCAGAGAGGATGCTAAAGGTGTTTTTGAAAATCTCTCTAAAATAAATACCGAAACTACCCGAGATAAGCTGAAGGAATTGGTGCTGGTGGCGGGAGATTTGAACGTAGCAACCAAGGATGTTCAAGCTTTTGTGACCGCTGCTGATAAACTTGAGGTGGTATTTGCCCGTGATTTTGAAGGCATCGGTGTGGCATCTACCGAGCTGGCAAAGCTGAAAGATACTTTTAAAGAAACTAGGGATATAGGCATAGAAGAGTCTTTTGACCGTATAGGCTCTGCTCTGAAAGTACTGAACGATGAAGGCCCGGCTACCACCAGAGGGATGGCCGAATTTGTGGCTAGGATAGGCCAGCTGCCAGATGCTTTTAAGCCTGCCATAACGGATGCGGCTGCACTGGCGGCGGTTTTTGAGGAAGCTAATATTTCTGCTCAGATTTCTTCTGGTGGTATTACCAACGTGCTTCTTACAGCCTCCAAGTATGGGCAGGAATTTGGCAGTATGTTCGGCATGGCCAAAGATGAATTTTTGACGTGGATGAGCCATGACCCGATTGGTTTTTTGACGCGTTTTGCCAAAGGCCTTAAAGAAATGGACGAGAGCCAGATAGGTGAGGTTTTTAAAACGCTTCATATAGAAAGCCAAGAGTCTGTGAAAACACTGGGTACGCTCTCCAATAACCTAGACAAGTTTTACAATAAGCAAAGCGTGGCTGCTGCTGCATTTAAAGATGCTAGCAGGATAAGTGAGATTTTTGAGGTTTTCAATAATGACGAAAAGGGTACTGTAGAGCGAGCTAAGAAGAAAATAGGCTTGTTTTTTAGAGGCATATCTGAAGCCATGGGTACGGCCATGGAAAACATGATAATAACCTTTGCGGGTGGCATAGGAGAAATTAACAAGAAAACGGATGAGCAAATAGCCATTTTGGAGGAAAAGGCTAAACGCTACAGCGTTACGCAGGGTGTTATTAAAGTAGAAGCCCTAGGCGGTGATGCTTTTAAAAATTATGGTGCTGGGTTAATAAACGGTGGACTGCCCGTAAAAGAGGAGAAACCCTTTACACTGCCAACCGCAAAAGGCAGCGGCTCTGCAGATAAAACTAAAGCTGAGGCAGAGGCCAAAAGGTTAAAGGATTTGGCTGAAGCCAGGGTAGAAAATGAGGCTCGTGTGCTTCAGGAAATCTACAGAATGAACATAGAAGCCATCAAAGATGAGGCCACTCAAAAGAAGGCTCTCATTCTGAATGATTTTGAGAACGAGGCAGAATCTAGACGAAAGCTGATATCTGAGAAAAAAATCACGTTGGCAGACTACAATACCTGGCATATAGCTGCAACTGCAGATGCAGAAAGGAAAGTGGCTGAAGCAACCAAGGTTATTACTGCAGAAAAAGCAAAAGCCAAAACGGAGCTGGAAAATAAAGCCCGGTTAATGACCTTAGAAACTGCTCTGCAGATAGCGGAAGATAGTGAGGACAGGCAATCTATTTTGGCTGCCCAGATGGTGCTTAGGCGGGCTCAGTTTGAGGTAGATATAGAATCTGCTAAAGCTGAGGAAAAACAGGCTGTTTATGAAAGATACTTGGCAGATATAGCCAGACTGGATAAGAACTATAAAGATGTAAGTAAAAAAGAGCAAAAAGAGTCTGACGACTGGTGGTATAAATACTACGAAGAGGAAGGTGAAAAAATTAAGAAAAAGCGAGAAAATGAGGAAGAAGCTTTTAAGGATGTTAAGATAAGTGTAGCCAAGAGTACGGAAGCTGCCATTTTTGGGATAATATCTAACCGCCTAGAAAGTGAATATAATGAAAAACAGGCTAAGGCTAACAAGGAGCTAGAAGCCTTAGAAAGGCAACGTGCTCAGGGGCTTATTACAGAAAATGCTTATACCGCAGCCAAAGCGGCCATGGAGAAAAAGCATGACCGAGAGCTGGCCGCCATTAAGAAACGGCAGGCGATAGCTGATAGAACTGCAGCTCTTATCCAGATAGCCATTAACACGGCTGTGGCAGCTTCTAAAGCTGCTGCACAAACAGGCGTGGGAGCGGCTCTAGCGGTTCCGCTCATCATAGCGGGTGGAGCTGTGCAAGCTGCCATGGTTATTTCTCAGCCTATTCCTAGCTACTACTACGGAGGTAATACGGGCTCTGAAATGGGTAAAATGGATAAACTGGGTGGCAAGCTGGCTGTGGTACACCCTAACGAAGAAATTATTACGTCTGCTGTGACTCAAACCCCTGCATTTATGGCACTGAAACCGATGATAGACAGTATAGGGGGAAGCTCTGCTGTAAATCATTCTCAGACCCCACAGGCTGGCACGCAAAAGGATTTTGGAGAACTGCCTTCGGTGATTTCTAAGCTAGATAAGACTATGAATAATTTAGGTTATGATCTTAAAAACTTGAAGGTGTATTTAGGCGGAACGGCATTAGAAGAACTTACGGAGTTCCTGAAGGAATTTGATAATCAACAAAAAGAATCTTTAATAGATGGATAGAATTAATTTTCTTTTAGGCAATAACCGCTCTGATGTGACCCATAATGGCGGAGACACTACCAAAGACCTGCAGGCTGAAGTGATACTGGGAGGTGAAAAACTGGCAGATATTTCTGCAGTGTATCATCCTACCTTGAATTTTGTATTCTATGATATTCAGGATTTGTTCCCGGAATTTAATTATCCTTTACCAGAATTTCCGGGGTGGGTGCAAAGTAATGTGGATGCTCTTAGGAAGCTGGATTTTGTGTATACGCAGACTTCTGGCTACAAGGTTACGCAGACAGACTATGTGCTACTTAATGCAGGGAGGTCTAGCTATATAGAGCGAGGGAAGCCTTATAGTTTAAGAAAGCCCGTGCCGTTTTTAACCAATCAACCCAATTTTAAGAAAATAACGCCGTTTTCTCAGGAATGGCTGTTTTTGCCGCTGAATTTTGGTGCAAGTAAACCTTCTCAACTGAACTTAAAAGCTACAGCTGTGGGGCCAACTGGCGAACTAACAGTGGTGGTGCTTCATACGGTTACGGCTCTGGCCAACTTTACGGTTTTGGGCATAGATGCCAGCCCGTATAAGGTTATGCCAGCATTACCAGCTGATACCGTAGGTTATTATTTTCAGGTTTATGATCAGCTGGATGAGGTGGTTTCTGAAGCCAGGTACTACCATGCCATCCCAGACCATGAAGAGGACTTTACGCTGGTGTTTAGGAACAGCCTGGGCACGTGGGATACATTAACCCTGCAGGGAAATCAGCAACGAAAAATAAGCATAGAAAGAAGTACGGTGGCGGTACGTGAAAAGACGACTATAGCCAACACCATGACGAGAAGAAGCGTGCAATTAAGGGCTTCTGGCTTAGATGTGAGATGGCAGGTATATATGCAGGAGCTGGTGATGAGCAGAGAGGTGTATTTGATAGAAAACGGCTATCATAGTCTTATACCGGAAGATGAGCAGCTGGATTATCTGGACAGTGCCAACTATACCGAAAATATGGAGTTTGGTTTTAAGTTTTCTAACGAAGAGGGTTCTTACTAATGCGATTACTAATAGACGACACCGAAATAGGCTTAAGCCCTGGGCAGGAAATTACCATACAGGAAAACAGCCCTATAACGAACTTAAAGCAGCAAGGCGACAAGGCTTTTGCTTTTGCGGTACCTCAGTCGCCACTTTTAAAGGCAAAGTTTCCTAGCCGAATGCATAAGCAAGGTAGGGCATCTACAGAAAGTATTAGGGCTAAAATAGCCACAGGACCTTATGTGCTTTTAGAGGGGGATTTGCAGCTGAAGCGGCAAAACAAACTGGCTGCAGAAATGAGTATGACGGTGCCACCGGGTGGTATTCCTTCTAAATTTTGGAACAAGAAATTGACCGAAATTGATTTTACATCTTACGAACTTCCTACTGAAAAGATTTTTGACCCTATTTATGCTCTAAAAAATACTGATTTGGGATTGTCATCAGCAACCGGAACGGAGGTGGCTTTTGGGAGTTATTATCTGGCGAATGCTACCATTTTTAGGATTAAGCTGGGAAATCAGCAGGTATTTGAGCATGTTTTTATGCTATCTGGCTTGGGTTTTGACACCAGAAGGGCAACGGCGATTGCGGATTTGACGGCCGCTTTAACGGAATATAATGAGAGTCCGGTAATAGCTTCTTCTGAAATTTACGCTACCGAAACCGAAGTGACTTGTATTTTTCCGAATACCAACAGTGAGCTGTTTATAGAAATCTACTATAATACTGTGCTTATAGGTGCTGGTGGGCTTCCTTTTACTATAAAGTGGAATCTTAAGAAAATAAGCCATGACTCTGCGGTGGGTCACCTGCAGGTGCAAGGCAGCCGAAACACAGCGGCAGAGGGAGCTGTGGACTATTTGTTTTTCCCAAGCATTTTTGCTCCTAAATACTATGCAGAAAAAGCGGATAGTTATAACGGCACAGTGAACAGCAGAGATGGCGGTAACCTGAACACTAACAACTATGCTGCACGTACAAACTACCCCCTGACCCCCGCATTTAGGTGGCTGTATCTGATAGATTTGCTTCTTCAGAAACACAACTATACCAGGATAGGGAACTGGGACAGCTGGGCAAACCTAAGCCTGATGGCCATGCGGGATTTTGCGAGGCAACATCCGGAAACGACATTTCCATTTAATGTATATCCTACAAAAATGGTGGTGCAGGACTATCTGCCAGACTGGACTGTAGCGGAGTTTTTTGATCAATTTATGATTTGGACGGGTAGTTTGCTTATTTGGGATATTGGCAAGCGTGAGCTGAGTATTAAAACTTTTCCTGCTATTCTTTCTGAGCCTCCGTTTCTGCTGCCGGACATGGAGTTTGTGGATGAGGAATTTACGGATATGAAACAGTATGCCATAGATTATACTACCACTATAGAAGATGAGCTGCTTAGTGATGAGATTAAGGCGTTTTTTGGCATAACTGAGCATGATGATGACATTACGGTGATTTCTGTTAAGGGTCTGCCCTTTGCGAAGCTTCCTGCTGATTTTAATAGGCGTGATACTGCTTATAATCCAATTCCTAAAGACAGGGCCAATGGAACTTGGGTGGGCACCACGCCTACCCCTGTGGCTGGAAATGCTGAGAAACTTTTTTCTATGGATAAGTGCCGCTCTATTCTTTATGAACTTACGGAGGCTACTCCACTGCCTAGGGTGCTGTATTTAGACGGGCAAACGGCTGCGAATGATGATGTTTATTCTCTCTCTAGAACTTCTGAGGTGAGCATGATAGATAAGCTAACCATGCCGCTGGTTAACGCTCAAACGGGCAGAATTTTAAAAGTAAAGGGTTATATGGCTGTGCTGTATCTGGTAGCCCTCAATTTTGGCAGCACTATTTACTATATGGGTAGCCGCTATCTGTTATCTAAAAAGCAACCTACACTGAAGCTTAACAGAAAAAGGCACGAAGTTATTCTGGAATTAGAAAAGCTGGAATAAGCCAATAGTATCTCTATATTTGTAATGCAAAACCTTATTCGTGACATTCCTGCTTGGAGTGTTGCACCCCATAGTGTAGCTGTAATGGCTACACTGGGCTTAATAAGGGCCTTGCAAATTGGGTAGTGCAGCATTCCGTGCCGACAATCATTACCCACGTGACGTGTAAAGTTGTGTGGATTTATATTTTAAACCCCATTGCCGTTTGGTGCTGGGGTTTTTGTTTTAGAAGTTTTTCTTCATGAATTCTCTAACTGCAGCCTCGAATAAATCCGGTTCAAATTCAGCGTATTCGCCTGTTATGGTATCTTGAATTGTTACTTTGTCGCCTGTGGTGATTGAGAACTCTCCTATTTCTATGTGCTGTTCAAAGCTTCTGTTTCTGAAATATTCAATGATTTTTGCTTCGTTGGCACCTAAGCCACGCCTGCCTGACAAGAAATGAGCAAAAGTACCCTTTGGTATCTGCAGCTCTTTCTCTATACCATTTAGATTAAACGCCTTTACGCCGTTTACAGGGTTGTTTTTTTGTAAGAATATTCGGAATGTTTCTAGGTTATTCATGATGTGTTATTTTAATGTTAGAGCCATATTTATAGCCTGATTTCTGCCAGCGTTCGGTAATCGCATTAATGACCACTCTGTGATTTGTAGTAAAAACATTGTCAATGAAACCATCTAAGGTCTTGTTGGACTGAGAATCCCAATAGGTGTAATAAAATCTAAGGTTGTTTTGCGTTTTCATTTTTATTATTAGTTTTGTAATGCCTCAAAAGGAATTGAAACATGATTTATAGGTTTATCCTATTTGTTTTTTCAACTCTTAAAGAGTTCTTAATCGTACCGAAAGAGGTAAAAAGCCCAATGTTAGTAGCATTGGGCTTTTTTGTTAATTAATCTAAGATGCAATAAATTCCACGTCCACACTTTTCTGCTTTATTCTGGTCTGAAATTGAAACGGCGTCTATGTTCCAGTCTCTATTAATAATAAAATCATTTTGCTTACAAAAGCTAACCGCTGCTTTTAGTGAAGTAGCGAAATAAATATTGTTGTTTGTCATTACCGTGAATCTTACTGTTACATTTTTCATGTCCTTAATCGTTTTATGATAGCTTCGTTGTTATCATGTACCAAATATACGACAGGATACTTTATGTATCAAATTTACGACATAAAATATTGAAGAAAGTGAAATGTTCTTTAATTAATACAATTTATTCATTTGATTAGTCCAATATTGTAGTGTTTTACTTTAAAAAGTTGATTTCTTCTCTTTTGCGTTCTTCTGTGACGTGGACATAAATCATGGTGGTTTTGATAGAAGCGTGACCTAATAGCTTCTGCAGCACTTCTAGTCTGCCTCCTGCAGCTAAGAAACGGGTGGCGAATGTGTGCCTTCCAATATGGGGCCCTACTTTAGATTCTAAACCTAGTTTATTGGATATATAATGTAGGGCTTCTCTGATTTTTGACTCTGGAGGTAGAATGAACAGGTTTCCGGATTTGGTTTCTATTAACTTTAAAGCTTCTGCATGTAACGGAATTACTACTTCGTGCTGGTGGTCGGAGTCGGATTTTTGAGGTATAAATACCAAAGCATTCCGCTTGATATTTTTATGTGTAAGAGCGTATAGATCGCCCAGTCTTACGCCTGTATAACAGATAAATAGGAAACCTCTTAAAGCTTTTTCTTTGTTGGTGCCTGGTGTTAGGTTTTTAGCCCAAAAGTATCTTTTCAATACCTCAAACTCTTTTTCTTCTACGAACTCAATACGAGCTTCGGTAGTTGGCATTTTAAATTTTCCGAAAGGGTAGTCAAAAATGAATCCGTCTGTCTTGGCATGATTCATGTAGGTGCGGATATTCTTGAGTTTTGTCTGAGCTGTGTCTGAATCATAGTTCAAAGTTCTAAACATGAAAGCCTTATAGCTCTCCATTAAGTCTTTGTTTATCTCAGAGAATGGAATGGTCTTTTTGAATTTTTTGAAGCTGTGAAATGCGTTTCTGTGTGTCTTGGCTGTAGAGCTTCTTATTAATCCTGTTTTTTCTCTCTCCTCTATCTTATGAAAAGCGAAGATTAAGAAGTCTTCTTTGTTGGCAAAGTTTTCATACTCCTTTAAAACCTGCTCCAGGCTCAATTTTAGATTAGCCATTCTGGCCATTCTGAATACTTCATTCAGCTTTGAGAGTTCGTTGCGGATAATGATGTTGTTATCGTCGCAGGCTTTATCATTTCTCTGCCTTGGCAGTAGTTTGCCTTCTTCTAAATCGACTTTATCTGCAGGCCAATCGAACTGTAAATTGATATTTTTCCTCTGACGGTCATAAATGAGCTGTATATAAATAGTGACTGTACCGTCAGTTTTTACTCTCTGCTTGTTTATTATGACTTTAGCTGAATAGGCATATTTCATGTTGACCGATTGTTGCAACTTCCCAGAAGTAGTGGGTTTTGGGGCCATAATCACATGATGTTTGAAGAATGTTGAAACGCAAAACCTTGCTTTAAAAGCAAGGTTCGCGTGTTTGCAACAATTTTGTGACCTCGCCAGGATTCAAACCTGGAACCTCTTGAGCCGTAATCAAGTACTCTATTCAGTTGAGCTACGAAGCCAAAATCCTATCTAAAAATTCTCTTCCAATGCCAGATTTAAGAAATTTCTCTCTTTCTCTAGCTTCTATTCGGGTTGCAAGTTCTTCAAAGTATTTCAATTCCCAAGGAAAATGACCTTTTGTAAACCTACTTTTTCCATTATTATGTTGCTTCAATCTCCTTTCAACATCCTCTGTCATCCCCACATAACGAATTCCTGATTTTAATGAAACTAGAATGTAAACATAATATTTCATTCCTTAAATCAAGTACTCCCTGTCTGCCGACAGGCAGGTATTCAGTTGAGCTACGAAGCCATTCCTGAAATAAATAAAAATTATTTCCTTTATTTCGGACTGCAAAAGTAGCAGAATTTCTATTTTTAAGCAAAAAAAATCTTAATTTTTTAGCTCGTCCAGTAAATCTGGATTAATCGTTTTATAATGTTGCCTAAGTTTCAGGATAATAGCGAGAGCTACTGCTACCTCTGCCGCTGCTATAATCATGATGAATAAACTGAAAATTTGACCTTCAAATGGGTCTTCAGAATTTCTTGCAAATGCAACAAAATTAATATTCACAGCGTTCAGCATGAGCTCCACACCCATAAGCATCATAATTAAATTCTTTTTGGTAATAAGCGTCGCAAAACCCAAAGCAAAAATCACAGCCGACACATATATGAAATAAGAACTCTCTATCATATTTTCTCTTTTTTAGCAATGTAAGATGCACCAATGAGTACCACCAAGAGTAATACGCCAATCATCTCTAATAATGAAACATGCGAGGTCATTAGATGCATACCCAGTTTATTGATATGATTTACTTCCCCATAACTCAATGCACTTTGTGCTATTTTAAGTCTTGAAACCATCAATACCAAACCTGTGGCAACAGCTGCAGCAATTAAAAGAGAAAGAAGATTATTGACATTATCTACGGCTAAGGCTTCGCCCTTATTCTTGCCGTTGGCAGAAAGCATAATCCCAAAAATAATAAGGACTAACACACCCCCAACATAAATCATCACTTGAGAAACACCTATAAATTCGGCTCCAGCCATTAAAAATAAACCGGCCACTCCTAAAAGAGAAGTCAAAAGTCCATAGGCACCATATAAAATATTTTTAGAGAAAAATAGATAAGCAGCTCCTCCAATACTTATGATCGAAAATATACCAAAAAGTATTTTCGCCAACCATTCCGCTTCCAATAAAGCGTTTAATGCCTCCATTTAATCTTTTTTAGGTTTCATACTGGGTTTAAAAGCCGGCTTAGCCGAGGGTGTCGGTTTTGCCTCGGCATCTGTAGGGTTTTCCGACTTAGGTTTTAACGTTGGTTTAAAGCCAGGTTTCTTAGGTACAAACTTAACTGCAGGTGTCTTCTCTGAATTAGCATCTGACACTTCATCCACCTTGGGCTTTAGCGTTGGCTTAAAACCAGGCTTCTTGGGTACAAACTTAGCTGCAGGTGTCTCCTCTGAATTAGCATCTGACACTTCGGCTTCTTCATCCGCCTCAGGCTTTAACGTTGGCTTAAAACCAGGCTTCTTGGGTACAAACTTAGCAGCCAATGCCTCCTCAGACTTAGCATTTGAAACATTTTCTTCTTCATCCGTCTTAGGCTTTAACGTTGGCTTAAAACCAGGCTTCTTGGGTACAAACTTAGCAGCCAATGCCTCCTCTGACTTAGCATTTGAAACATTATCTCCTTCATCCGCCTTAGGCTTTAACGTTGGCTTAAAACCAGGCTTCTTGGGTACAAACTTAGCTGCCGGTACTTCCTCAGGTGTAGCGGCTTCTGCATCCGCCTTTGGCTTTAGCGTTGGCTTGAAAGATGGTTTATTTGGAGCAAACTTAGCCGCTGGTGCTTTAGTTTCAGCATCCGTAGATTCCGTCTTAGGTTTTATAGAAGGCTTGAAAGCGGGCTTGGCTTTTGGCACAAAGCCTGCTGGTTTTATAGCTTCAGAACTATGCTCTTCCGTATCTGGCTTCTTCGTTGGCTTAAAAACAGGTCTGGGCTTATCTTGAGCTTCAGAATTTCCTAAAGCTGCAGGTTTTGCAGACGGTTTAAACACTGGTCTTTTAGGCTCGGCATCTCCAGATGGCTTAGGAGTGGGCTTAAATAGAGGGCTTGCTTTCTGAGTCGGACTAAAGACTGGTCTTCCCACTGGTTTATCAGCAGCGTCCGTTTTAGCTATAATTTGTTGTTTTTCTGCTTTCAGAGCCTCTTTTTCTGCTACAAACTGGTTGTAAAGGTCTCTTTTTCCCTGGGCTTCTTCTTCTGAAAGATTGGCAAAAGCAAAATTCAGATCGGTAACGTCTACCACAGAATAATCATACTCTGAGTTCATCGTAAGGCATTCTGTAGGGCACACCGTTGTGCACAAACCACAAAAACAGCACTTAGCCATGTCAATATCAAACTTGGCAGCATGGAGACGCACCGGTGAACCATCAGAAGTATTTCTGATGAGTTCTGGAGACTTGATAGCCTCTATTTCAATACAATCTACGGGACAAATCTTCGCACATTTGTCACAAACGATGCAATCATCGATTTCACAATCCAACTGATTCCTACCATGATCTGGAATATCTATTTTTTGATGAGGATACTGAATCGTGACATGGCCTTTATCCAACTCAAAGAAATCCACATCGGTTATTTGTTTTTCTGCTCGAGAAAAACGTGCGTCTACCAAATGTTTTAAGGTAAGACTCATGCCTTTGGCAGTCGTCTTTAAACCTTTCTTAATGTTTCCGAAATAGGACATATCACAAAGATAGGACAAAGATAATTTAAATTTCATTAATCTACCAAATTGATAGACTAAGTTCCTTGATTATTTTTCAACAACTATTGGCGTTCGAATGAGATTCCAAAACTTATAAAACTTCAAAGTTGACTTATCAACTAAAAATCAAACAATTCCATTCGTTGATCCGGCGGTAAAATCTACCTTTGTGAAAAATTAAAGGATAAACACCTTTCTATATGTATAAAGAATTAACACTTGTTTTAGACCCAGAAGTAGCTTTAGACGAGCAGAATTTAAAAGTTTTTTTACAAAAAGAGCTTAAACTAAGTCATTCAGATTTTTATCATCGCGTTAGAAGGCAGTCTGTGGATGCGAGAAAAAAACAAGTTAAAATAAATCTTCAGGTAGAAGTTTCTTCTTCTCCCCTTCCTCTAAATATTGAGTTTCAAAAAAACTATAAAGATGTAAGTTCCGCTGAACAAGCCATTGTGATAGGTGCCGGTCCGGCAGGACTTTTTGCCGCTTTAAGGCTTATTGAATTTGGCGTAAAGCCAATCGTTTTAGAAAGAGGGAAAGATGTTCAAGCCAGAAGAAGAGACTTAGCAGCCATTAATAAAGAACACATTGTAAACCCCGATTCCAACTATTGTTTTGGTGAAGGGGGAGCGGGTACCTACTCTGATGGGAAGCTTTATACCCGTTCCAAAAAAAGAGGTGATATCAATAGAAGTTTAGAAATTTTAGTGGCTCATGGTGCCACAGAACAGATTCTGGTCGACGCTCACCCACATATCGGTACCAATAAACTTCCTAAGGTCGTTTCCGAATTAAGAGAGAGTATCCTAAAGGCTGGCGGTGAAATACTTTTCGAGACCAAGGTTACCGACTTTATTTTAGAGAAAGACGAAATGAAGGGCGTGGTTACCGCATCGGGTAAAACTTTTGAAGGCATTGGTGTCATCTTGGCCACAGGACACTCTGCCAGAGACATTTATCATTTGCTTCACGACAGAAAAATAGTTCTTGAAAACAAATCTTACGCCATGGGTGTAAGGATAGAACATCCACAAAGCTTTGTAGATAGCTGTCAGTACCACCGAAATGAAAGAGGAATTTTGCCTGCGGCTTCTTATTCTTTGGTATCGCAAACAAATTATAAGGGTGTTAAAAGAGGTGTCTTTAGCTTTTGTATGTGTCCAGGTGGTTTTATTGTACCTGCCAGCACCGCACCGGGTGAAATAGTGGTGAATGGCATGTCTCCTTCCAGAAGAGATTCCGTATTTGCCAATTCTGGCGTTGTAGTTGCTGTAAACGAGCCTGACTGGAAAGATTTTAGTGAATTTGGCCCACTGGCCGCTTTAGAATTTCAGAAAAGTGTAGAAAGAAAAGCTTGGGAAAGCACCATAAAAGACCATAATGCTGACTTTAAGAAAATCGACTCGCAGCTGGCACCCGCTCAGCTCATTCCCGATTTCCTAAGCGGAAGAGTTTCCAAATCTCTAAATGAAACCTCATATCAGCCCGGCTTGATTGCGGTAGATATGAATGCCGTTTTGCCCCCAAACATAGCTGAGCCTTTAAAAGAAGGGATAATTGCCTTTGGCAAAAAGATGCAAGGATATAACAGTATAGCGGGACAATTGATAGGTGTAGAGAGTAGAACCTCCTCTCCAGTAAGAATTCCACGTGATAAAGAAACCCTAGAACATATCAGCACCAAAAGGCTTTTTCCTTGCGGAGAAGGAGCAGGATATGCCGGCGGAATTATAAGTGCTGCCATGGATGGAGAACGCTGTGCAGAGGCCTTAGTGAAAATTTATAAGTAATTGGACTTTCTACTGCTCAGATAATTAACGATTTTTGTTAGTATTAGATGAATGGTAAAGCCCAAAAATTGAATTATAACTCCTTTATAAGCTTTTTAGAAAATCAACTGAAAGAACCCCTTCCTGGGCACGAAGAGTTCTTAGTAAGAAATGGATATGATTTAAACAAAAGACCAAAGCCTAATTTTAAAAGAATTAAAAAAAGTGCCGTCCTTATCGCTTTTTACCCCCATCAAGACGACATCTTTCTTCCATTAATTTTAAGACCTCCTTATGACGGCACCCATGGTGGTCAAATGGCATTTCCAGGTGGTAGAATGGAAGAAATAGATGAATCATACGAAAGAACAGCACTCAGAGAAGCCGAAGAAGAAGTAGGACTAAAAGCTTTAGATGTAAAAATTATAGGTGCCCTAACAGAAGTTTATATTGCCCCTTCTAACTATTGGGTAAAACCCATTATAGGCACACTAGATTACCGTCCCACATTCTTTCCAGACAAAAGAGAAGTAGCCGCCATTCATGAAATTCCTTGGTCCGAATTTTCTCTACCAGAAACACTTCAAAGAAGAAATATCATTGTCCGTGGCCAGCCCATGTATACTTCAGGTTTTGAAATTCAAGGCCAATGGATTTGGGGTGCAACAGCCCTAATGATAGCAGAGCTCATGAAGGTTTTGAATAAGTAAGTAAACCATCAATTACCTCAATACTAACAATATACGTAACAATAGCATTAAAATATTATTGAAAATACTACTCAATAACTAACATTTTAGTTACGTTTGTAGAAAAAGTATTAATTAACATAAACCTCCAACTTAAAGACCCAAACTCCTCCTTTAGCATTAATTTTTATCCACTTTTCCAGCCCGTAACCATGAATAAAACTTTACTCCTTCTAGGAGCCCTTTTGCTTATTTCCAAATTTAGCTTTAGCCAGTCCAACAAATTTGACATCGACGGCTCCGTAGTAGACACCTCAAAAGCCCCCTTAGGTTTTGCGTCAGTACTACTTCTTTTACCCGCAGATTCCGCACTCGTTACTTACACACTCACCGACGACGAAGGTCATTTTTCGTTCAAAAACATTCCAAAAAAAGACTATCTTATAAAGGCGACTTACGTTAGTTACCTACCCCATCAGCAGCTTATTTCACCAGACGAATCAGATGCCATACATTTAGGGCAAATCCCACTTAAAATTATCTCTAAGGAACTTTACGAAGTGGTGGTAAAAACAGCACGTGCTCCCATCAGTATCAAAGGTGATACCATAGAATATGACGCCAGTAAGTTTAAAGTACCACCTGGCTCTACAGTAGAAGATTTGCTTCGTAAGCTGCCAGGCGTTGAAGTTCTGCAAGATGGAAGTGTAAGAGCCCAAGGACAAGACGTTCAGAAAGTGACTGTAGATGGCAAGAGGTTCTTTGGTGGCGATACCAAAATGGCCACCAAAAATTTGGGGGCAGATATCATAAAAAAAGTACAAATTTTCGATGATAAATCTGAACAATCAAAACTAACGGGGATAGACGATGGAAAAACAGAAAAAACCGTCAATCTAGAATTAAAAGATGATGCCAAAAAAGGCGGATTTGGAAAAGTAACCGCAGGTGTTGGTACCGATTCCAGAGCTTCTGCCAGTGGAAACTACAATAAATTTGATACCAAAAATCAGTTTTCTTTGATAGGATTTGGAAACAACACCAACCAAACGGGTATGTCGTGGGACGATTATCAAGATTTCAAAGGTTCTAATTCCTTCCAATGGGGAGACGATGGTGACTTTGGCTTCAACGGTAGCAATAACAGATATTTCTACTTTAATAATGACGACGACAGCTTCTCTATACCTGTAGGAGGCTCAAACGGAGATGGCTTTTCTACCAATGCGGCAGGCGGAATAAATTATAATTACACGCACAAAAAAGATGAAGTAAGTGCCAACTACTTTTATAATCAGAGAAACCAAACGTTGGATGCATTCCAAAACAGAGAGAACTTTTTCTCCAACACACTCAGTAACAGAGCTACCGACCAAAGCAGTCAAATTAATTTTAGTGGTAATCATAGAGCAAGTGTGAGGGCAAATAAAGAACTAGACTCACTCAATACCATCACTTTTATCGGAAACGGAAGATTGGGAAATAGAGATTTAGCATACCAAAGTTTCCAAGAAATATACAAGACCGATGGTTTTAAATCTAACATCACCAATATTGACAATAGCTCTGAGGTACTTTCATTCGCGGTTTCTTCTACATTGTTATATAGACATAAATTCAAGAAAAAAGGTAGAAATTTTTCTTGGAGCGGTGCCTACAATTTGAGCAATAATGACTCCGAAAACTATCAAGAATCTGTCAACGAATTTTATGCTAGCACGGAAGCCAATGACTTTATCAAAAGCATAAATCAATTAAATAATTCTGATAGTAAATCCAATGAATTAAAATCTAGCATACTTTTCATTGAGCCCTTTGCTAAGAAATTCTCATGGGAAACCTTCTATAATTTCAGCATAGCAAACTCAGAAGTAGACCGAAATGTAACGGACCGTTTTGAAAACAAACCTGATGAAACCAATCTATCTTTAACCAGATTTTACACCAATGATATCTTATATAACAGAATAGGCTCTAGTATAAGATACAGTAATAAAGGCCTTAATATCACTTCTGGACTTGCTAAGGTTTTCTATCAAATTGACGGAAACTTACAAGGATCATGGACAGGATTTCGGGATATTAGTTTTAGTAAAAGCTATGACACATGGACGCCATATGCCGCCGCTTCCATTAGAATGAAAAACAATAAGTCTTTTTATTTCGACTATAACATGGGTGTGGACGCACCATCTACTAATGACCTGCAGCCCATTGTTGACAATAGTAATCCTCTTTATATAAGAGAAGGAAACCCAGATTTATTACCCGCAGTAACCCACAGAATTGGCGGTAGATTTAATATTTACAATCCTGTCAACTTCATCAATCTATTTCTAAATGCCAACTATTCTTATAACGTAAATCAAATTATTTATAATCAGAATATAGACCCAGACTTATTCATTACCACCACCAAACCTATCAATATTTCTGGCGGAGAGAATTTTCAGACTGGTGTTTATTTTGGATTTCCTTTAAAGAAAACAAAGGCTACCATGAACATCAATGCTAACATCAGATATAGTAAATATTTGAGCTACATCAATGATGCACTGAATGAGACCATTTCCGATAACTATAATTTGGGTTCCAGACTAAGTTTAACGCCCATAGATTGGTTCACCTTATATGTAAATGCTAACTGGAGTATTGGAAAGACTGAATATTCCATAAACGCTCAGCAAAATCAAACCATCACTAGCAGTAACTATGACGCTGAAATGAACCTTAAAATGCCGAAAGGCTTCTTTTTTTCCTCTAACTTAAACTATCGCATTTATAAAAATGAGAATTTCGGTTTCGACCAGAAAATCCCAATTTTGAATCTTTCTGCTTATAAATTGATTGGAGAAAAGAAAAAAGCTGAGGTTAGAATTTCTGCCTATGATATTTTCAAAAAGAACTTAGGAATAAGCCAATTTGCGAGCCAAAACTTTGTTTCTACAAGACAAACACAAACCCTTTCAAGATACTTTATGCTGAGTTTTACTTATAACATGAGAGGCGTATCTGATAAAATCACTCAACGTTACTAAAATCAATTATACCATGAAGAAAATATTAATTGCTCTAGTTTTCTTAATCTCTCTGCCCTCTTTAGCCCAGAAACGCTCAGGAAATGTACAATATAAATACACCGCATTTTGGGCAGAGATATATGCCAACCTGCCTTATTTGAGTCAAGAAGAAAAGGACAGAGAAACACTAACATGGGGAAACCCGGAAGGATACTCTAATAAAATGAAACTAGCTTTTAATGGTGACGAAAGCCTTTATGAGTATGATAATTCTGAAGATGTGGCAGGCCAGTATGCTCGTATAAATGACTTTTTGGTTTATAGAAATTTCAAAGAGAAAACACTATTAGAATACTATGGGACATTGGGTAAAACCTACCTCATCAAAGATGAACTTCAAACTACTAAATGGCGGGTCATGAATGAATTAAAAGAAATCCAAGGTCATTTATGTATGAAAGCCGTAACCCAGGATACCATAAAAAACTATGAGGTGGTTGCATGGTTTGCTGCCGATATTCCCGTTTCTGCGGGGCCAGAGACTTATTATGGCTTACCTGGTTTAATCCTAGGAATGGAAATCAATAATGGCTTAGTACTCATAGAAGCGGAAAAACTAGAATTGAAAGATGAACCGGTAACAATCACTCTTCCAAAAAAAATGAAGGGCAAAGAAATTACCCTCAGCTCTTTTAATACGCTCATAGTTGAACATTTAAAAAACAGTATTGCCTCTCGCCGTAATCCATATTGGGGAAATTTGAGGTATTAGAGCAAAATAGGCACTCCACACCACATACCATTAAGATAAAATTTCCATTTTATCGTTCGAGAAGATGAAATCAGTTACCCAATTTGATTTCATCTTCTTTTTTTGTCTATCTTCAATTGTAAAACAGACCAATTATAAATGACCCGCCTATCATTAGTAGACGATCACGAAATCTTCTTAAAGGGCCTTCAAAGGCTTCTGGCTGCTCATAAAGACTTTTCTATTTCAAACACCTTTTCTTCCGGTTGTGCTCTTTTGGAAAATCTGCCTTTAAACGATACTGATGTGCTCCTTTTAGACCTCCAGCTACCTGATCAGAAACCAGAAGTTTTACTTGCTAAGATTAGACAGATACAACCAGAACTTAAGATTATCTATCTCACTTTAATTAGAGGAAACAAGTACTTTAACAAACTAAGTAAAATCGGTTTTCAAGGATATATTCTTAAAGATAGCCCGTTAGAAATACTTCATGAAGCCATTGGAAAAGTAGCCCATGGTGGAGAATATTTTGGAAAAAGATATGGCAAAGAAACAAGCATCAATACGACAACTATTCCTGATGGTCAAATTTTAAACCTATTAAGCTTAAGAGAGATTGATGTACTCAAATTAGTTACACAAGAGCTGTCGAGTGCTGAAATTGCTCAACGTCTATTTGTAAGTGTAAGCACCATAGACAGCCACAGAAAAAACATCATGTTGAAACTCGGGGTTGACAACATTGTGGGTTTAATTAAAATTGCGGTCAATAATGGATTGATATGAGAAAACTCCTATTCCTTTTTGCTTTAGCTACTCCACTATTTTCGTCGGCTCAGAAAATTGACATCGCCTATGTAGATAGTCTTATCTATTATACGCAGTATTTAGGCATGGACGAGTCAAAGTCCGATTCCCTGATCTTGATGTCAGACGAAATTGAGAAAAAAGGTTTTAGCATAGACTACAAACTAGGAGCCATCTATGGCTATAGATTTAAGGGTTGGGCTTATGACTATAAAGGCGATTATGATAAAGCCATTGAATTTATGCTTAAGTTTTTATCCGTTGCCAAAAAAGAAGGCTTCAAGGATGAAATAATAATGGCTTACGGTGATCTGGGAGGGCTTTATTCTTTTATGGGTAGGCATGATGAGGCTAAAAAAATCTATCTCCGAGCTATTCAAGACAAAATATTCAGAGAAGAACAGCCAAGACGCCTATCGACCTTTTATAATAACTTGGGTTCTACGTACAATCAAATAGGCAAAAAAGACTCGGCCTTATTGATGTTTACACAGTCCTTAAAACTCAAAGAAGAAACGGGTGACAGTCTAGGCATGGTGAATTTAAAGACCAACCTATCTACATTTTTAATAGCCGAAGGTAAGTTCTCAGAGGCAGAAAAAATGATTCTGGAAAACATTGATCTGTGTAAGAAAATTGACAAAAAAGGAGACCTATGGCATAATTACATCAACTATGGGTCGCTAAGAAACAAGCAAAGGCGGTTTAAAGAGGCCGAAAAGCACTTGCTTAATGCTCTGGAACTGGCCGAGACCCTCGACAGCGACCCTTTCAGAAAAGATAGCTATCAAGCCTTAGCCTTGAATTATGAAGAACAAGGACTATTCAAAAAAGCCTTAGCCATGGAGCAAGCAACCAAGGCGGTCTCTGAGAAAATCTTAAACCAACAGACAAATGATAAGATTAGCGAACTCCAGGAAACTTTCAACGTAGAAGAAAGAGAGCGTGAAAACAAACTCCTCAACGCTGAATTAACCGCTAAAAAGACCCAGCAAAATCTGCTCATACTAGGTCTAATAATGGCAGCTTTACTCACTGGTGTTATTGCGTTTTCGCTGCGTAAAAACAGAATCAAAAATCGTAAGTTGGCCCATCAAAACAGTTTAATAAACCAACAAAAGGATAAACTCACCGAGCTCAATGAGGAAAAAAATACCCTCATAAGCATAGTTTCCCATGACCTCCGCAGCCCATTTAACACCATAGCCTTATGGAATAAAATATTACAAGAAAGCATCGGAACATCTCCTTTAAAAGTGGCAGAAGCCACAGAAATGATAGCCAAAACAGCCCACTATGGGCAGCAGATGATTAATAACATTCTGGATATTGAAAAAATAGAAATCAATACGCATCAGCTGAGATTATCGGAGACTGACCCCACTATGCTCACTACTGAATTGATAGAAGATTTTGCCCCTGCGGCATCTGGAAAAGGCATTAAAATTAACTTTCTATCTGAATTAGAGGAGAGCCAAAGAATAGTAACCGACGCTTCCTTACTTAGAAGAGCTTTGGAAAACCTTATTTCAAATGCCTTAAAATTCTCTCATCCTAAATCTAAAGTGAATGTACTTTTAGCAAAGGAAAATGAAAATGTTCTTTTCAAAGTCAAAGACTACGGTGTTGGTATTCCTATAGCAGAACAAAGCCAACTTTTTACTAAATATGGTCAAACCTCTGCATCTCCTACTTCTGGCGAAACCACTTCTGGGCTCGGCTTAAGCATTGTAAAAAGAATAGCCGAAGAGTTAGGCGGAACGATTTCCTTTGAATCGAAACTAGGTAAAGGTTCGGAGTTTGTTTTTTCTTTAAAATGCTAATCTCCAAAGGTGAAACGTTTTTTATTTGAGCTTTTGCTATTCACATTTCGCTCCTCTGGAGCTATTACGCCATTTATTAGTTCGTCTCAGGTTTCTAATAATAACAGAAATAAAACCCCGTACTTTGCTCCGCAATTTACTTACATCAAGATTTGAAAGACCTTTTACTCATAACGCCCCCTTTTACACAGTTAAATACACCCTACCCTGCCACGCCTTACATTAAAGGTTTTTTAAAAACAAAGGGCATTTCTGCCTTTCAAATGGATTTGGGCATAGAGGTTATTTTAGCCCTATTTTCTAAGGAAAACTTGGCTAGCATCTTTGAAATGGCTTATGAAAACGAAACCATTTCTACGGAAAACGCGGAGCGTATTTATTGCCTCAGAGAGGAATATCTAAAAACCATAGAAGAGGTTATTCATTTTTTGCAAGGGCATAGCCAAACATTTGCCAAACAAATTTGTACCGAAAACTTTCTTCCGCAAGCGAGTCGTTTTGAGCAAATCAATGATTTAGAATGGGCTTTTGGTAGTATGGGCGACCAAGATAAAGCCAAATACTTAGCCACCTTATACTTAGAAGACCTTTCTGATTTTATAAAAGAATGTGTGGATGAGAATTTCGGTTTTAGCAGATATGCCGAAAGACTAGGACGGAGTGCGAATGCCTTTGACGAGCTTTACGATTACCTGCAAGGCGAACTAACGCTGATAGACGAAGTTTCTTTGGAAATTTTGGAACAAAGAATTCAGGAAATAGCACCTAAACTTATTTGCTTTTCGGTGCCATTTCCTGGCAATTTATATAGTGCCTTTAGATGTGCTCAGTACATCAAAGAAAACTATCCGCATATTAAGACCGCCATGGGTGGTGGCTTCCCAAACACAGAATTAAGAAGTGTAAAAGATAAAAGGGTCTTTGATTTTTTTGATTTCATCAGTTTAGATGATGGCGAATTGCCACTAGAGCTTTTAAGTCAACATGTTTTAGGACAACAGGAAAAACTAGAACTGAAAAGGACGTTTCATTTAGTAGAGAATGAAGTAACTTATACCAACAATAGTCCGAAAGCAGATTACAAACAAGCACAAGTAGGAACGCCAGATTATAGTGACTTATGGCTTGACAGCTACATCTCGGTGATAGAAATAGCCAACCCCATGCACAGCCTGTGGAGTGATGGCCGCTGGAATAAGCTCACCATGGCTCATGGCTGCTACTGGGGAAAATGCACTTTCTGCGACATTTCACTAGACTATATAAAACTATATGAACCTATAGCCGCCAAAATTCTGGTAGACAGAATGGAAGAGCTGATAGCACAAACTGGCGAAAAAGGATTTCACTTTGTGGATGAAGCTGCTCCGCCAGCATTGATGCGTTCATTGGCTTTGGAAATACTGAAACGTAAACTGGTAGTAACTTGGTGGACTAACATAAGATTTGAAAAGAACTTTACCGCCGACCTCTGCAAGCTTTTAAAAGCTTCTGGCTGCATTGCTATTTCGGGTGGTTTAGAAGTGGCCTCCGACCGACTTCTAGCTTTAATAGACAAAGGTGTTACCGTAAAACAAGTGGCTCAAGTGACCAGAAATCTCACTGAATCTGGCATTATGGTTCACTCTTACCTGATGTATGGTTATCCTACCCAAACCATTCAAGAAACGGTAGATAGCCTGGAAATGGTGCGTCAAATGTTTGAATTAGGCGTGCTCCAATCTGGCTTTTGGCATCAGTTTGCCTTGACCGCTCATAGCCCTATTGGGCTTAAGCCTGAGGCCTTTGGTATAGTGGCCGACTATCAGGATATCAGCTTTGCTAATAACGACATCCAGTTTACCGACAGCACGGGCATAGACCATGATAAATTTAGTTTTGGGCTGAAAAAATCGCTCTTTAATTATATGCATGGCATCTGTTTTGAATACCCGCTTCAAGAGTGGTTTGACTTCAAAATACCTAAAACCTCCATTCCCAAAAACCTGATAATGGATGCCTTAGAAGAAGAAGGCGACTTTCTCTTAAAACCAAATACCAAAATAGTTTGGTTAGGTGCTGAGCCTTCCGTTTTTAAGAAAAACGCCAAGAAACTAAGACTCCTTTTTCATACGAAAACAGATGCTTTCGAAATAGATTTAGGCACAGAGAACGGTAATTGGTTATTAGACAAACTGAATGAGCTAAAACCCGAAAACGGAAAACTCTTGACCCTACAAAACCTTAAAGAAGACTACGAAGAACAGTATGAAAACTTTGAGCTATTCTGGTATTCTAAACCGATACAGGTGATGAGAGAGAATGGCTTGTTGGCTTTGTGAGTTTCAGAAAATAAGGTAAGAATCCAGTCCTATAAACGAGTTAGGCTAATGCCGGTAAAATTAACTGAAACTCCTTTGAAAGTTTATTCTTGATTTTAACTTGACTATTTAATAGTCCCTTCTTAAAAAATCTTGTTGTCTTTCCCATTCCCCGCTTCGTAAGTTAGATTCTATTTCTTCTTTGATGTAATTCTTAATTGGAATTAGTTGTATTCCTAAATGAGATTTATTTGAGATCGCTAATAGGTTTCTCCATTGAGAAGCTCTTAAATCACCAACAATAACATTCCCAGAATATGTCCCTCCACTTCCAATCCACATTAATTTTCTGAAGGTTTCCTTATCTTGATTTAATGAAATAAATAATAGAAAGATTTCTTGAAACATTTCTATCCTTGAATGCCTTATTAAGTCAACAACGATTTGCATTTTTTTATAATCTTGATGATTCTCAATCACATATTGCCTAATAAAATCATCTGCTCTTTTTTTCTGTTCTTCTTTTGGGGTTCTAAAGAAAACATTACAAAAGTGTTCTAAAATGCCTAAGTATAGGTCTTTTTCAATTACTAAGTCGAATACGTTAATCAGCGTCTCTTCTATGTTATCTATATTCCAAACATAACTCATATCGTTATGATCGCCTCCTAAACTATGTTTGTCAGGTACTGAGTATAAACTTTCAATAAATTCTAATAAGAAATTTTTATCGACTTTTAGTATTTCTATAATCCCTTTCCCTAGGTAGTCAAAATTATTTTGAATATGGTTTTGCTGGATGTAAGCTTTTTTTATTAACTCAATGTCATCTCCAAGCTTTTCAAAATGTTTGCTGAAGAAATCCATCCAAATTTTCAACGACGTACCTTCTCTTTCATTTTTTTCTGTTATGGCTTTTAAAATTAATTGAAATAGGTTTGGCTTGACTTTTATGAATCGTTCAAGTCTGTCAAAATGAATTGTATTAGAGTTATTCATTTTTGATATTGTTTTAACCAATGATTTGGTTAGGTCTTCATTGATTAAAGAATCATCTATGTAATCATAAAATGATAGCTCCCAAAGTTCTTTGTGTTCAAATTCTGATTGTTGAACAAATTCCCAAATTTGATTAGCCGTATTTTTAACTTTTAACTGATTTCTAAAAACGACTCTTGGCACATAACTAACTTCATTACCATTTTCAATAACTTTCTTTAATAATGCAAGCCCGATATCAAAGTCTCTTGAGCAATTTTCGTCTGCTACAAAATCTAGAGCATTGTTATAACTCAGATTTTTGTTCGCTGAATTCCTTAATAGTATGAAAGTCTTATAAAAGTTATTTATTTCATCCTCGTTGGTTAATATAAATGAGCTTCTTATTTCCGCCTCTTTTAATCGTTCATATTCGCGAAAATCATCAAACTCATACATTTCCTTATCTCTAAACCTATCCCAATCTATTTTTAAAAATGACAAGTAAGTTTCATTAACAAACCTGGTAGAGAAATTTGAGAATTCAGGCAATACAAATCCCTGTCTTTTAAACCATCTTATTTGGTCGTGTACATATTTACAATGTTCTAAATTTTCATTACTCAAATGGCTATTAATAATATTGAGAACAAATGGAATGTCAAATGCCATTATCTCTTTATTAACATCTGGATGAACTCTCGAACAATTCTTTAACAAACTGAAAGACAATACGGGATGTGAGGCAAAGCTATTATCTAATGTATTCCATATTTTGGTTCTAAATTCTTGAATCGTTTTATTATTCGGTATGGAGTATTGATAAAGACTAATACTATTATTTCTTCCACCTTTCGATTGTTGAAACTTCTGTGCTAAAAAAGTTTTAGAAAGTTCATAAAACATTGTTGTATGCGGTTCAACATTTTCATTTACTCCGCCAATTAATATATCGAAAAGAGTTTTTTGTCTATAAAAATCGAAGCGTTTATCTTCTGCATCAAAAACTAATACATCTCTAATTTTATGAATAAGTTCAGGTAGTTTGTCAGGATTTAGATTTACATATCTTAACAACAATTCAATTGAATCTTTAAGAGCACTACTGTTAACACGAAAGAAGTTACTTACTAATTCAATTATTTTATCCTTGATAAAGTCGAATTGATTGTTTTCGTAAGAAGTTTCATATGTAGTTTTTTCTAACTTCGTAAACCCTTCTATTTGCTGATATGTAAATTCTAAAGTTTGGTCTTGTAAATAAAACCAAAATGAATTGAGGAAATCAAAAGACCTGTCGTTGTCTGAACGAATAAAATTCCAATAATCAACTAAGTCAGGTTTAATTTTGTCCATTACGTTTTGTGGACCAAAAGTATTGTTGGCAGGAATTATACTATCCGTAAATCGGTTTTTATAATTCTCAAAGTAGTTATTTAAGAGAGTACTGAATGAAAGTAAATTGTCTTTGATAAATGCTTTATAAAAGAAAAAAGTCGCAAGATTCTGTTCTGGCACTTTCACGTGTTCAAATTGAATTTCTACCAACTCTAATTTGTCGAGAGTATCAATTATGTCAATAAAATCATTATACGAAATATCAAACTCTTTTAAAATTGATTCTGTTACTTCTCTATTTTTGTATGGAATAGTATAAAAGAAAGCAATTAGCCCAAGACATTTTATGTTTAAAGGGCTTTCAAACTCACCATCATCTTTGATGAAAGTTGAAAAATACTTTTCAAATAAATCGGATACATTGTGAAGGGCATATAAATTTTGTTCTTGCTTAGCTAAAAGCGATGTCATTATAGCCAATCTTGGATTTCCGTCAGAAATTCTTACTATTTCTTTATGGTAATCAGGGTTTAATATTTCAAATGGCTCAGATTTTATGATGTCAATAATTTGTTCATCTGATAGCTTGAACAAGTCTATTCGTTGAGTTGAAAATTCTTGACATTTTCTTCCAATTTCTTGAAACGCATAATCCCTAACTGTTATTATTATCTTAAGTTTTCCTTTTCTATTGGCCTTGAAAAAACCTGCTATTTGTTCAAATGCATCAATTCTGTTTGCATCATCTACAAAGAGGATATAATCTTTGTTTACATCAAAATATTGATACAAATCGTCAAGTAGAGTATGACTTTTGTAAGAAACACAGTAAGCTTGAAAAGAATTGTTTTTTGATTTATAACTATTGATAGCTTCAAGTGCTAATTTCGTTTTTCCAACTCCTGGTGCTCCAGTAAGAATTATGAAGTCGTGACTATCTATGGCATTACTTAATTCTTCGAGTTCTGAATCTCTATGTAAAAAGGTATTGTTTAAAGGTGTAGCAATACCTTTTGAAGCTCTATCATACTCCTTGATGAAATTTTCTATTGAAACTATTTGACCTGTATCTAAAGGTAGACCTAAATAATAATGAGCTAAATCTCTATGATTTAAGTGAAGTTCTAGAGCTAGTTCTTGTAGCATCAAATAACGAATTCTAATATCAGCCTTAAAGCCTTGAGCCAAAGTGTTTAATTTAGTCATTTCACCTTGGTCAATATTCCAATTAAAGCAAAGAATGATTTCTTGAATTTTTTTAATTGGTATTTTAGTCTTCCCTGGCTCAAAGCAAGCTCTTAAATCATTGGCTAGCTTGTTTTTTGTACTCGTATCTGTAGTGATTTCAGAATATAAAAAGTTGCCGTTTGGTAATTGGAAGAAAGAGTCCGGCGTTCCTTTTGTTGTCTTTTGTTTTCCCGTTTGGCTCCCTGTTCTAGATATGGCTAAATAATTATTATCTCTAATAGTTAAATAACTATCGCAAAGTTCTTGAAAGACAGTTCCATTTATTTCCTTTAGGCGATTTTCTATTGTTTGAAGTCTGCTCATATTAATTGTATTTCTTCGATCTTTTGGAAAAAACAGCTCTTTCGTTTTTTTATATTCAACAACATACTAATAAGTGTACCCCTTTTTCTTGAATTAGATTACACACTTATTACTAATGGTGTTTCTATTAAACAACAGTAAGCTAAAAATAAGATACCAAGAAAAATGAAGCTTTTGTGTGGTTTAACTCTCTAAAATTAAGAGCTTTTAGCGAAGAGAACTAACGCTGTGGAAAAGTTTAGAAATTGTGTATTAGTACCGCAGAGTCAGCAAGCTAGACTCTTCTAAGAGAAATTTAGAAGGATTTCAAGGTTTACAATTACGAGTCTCCGACTACCTGTCGTGGAACAGTTTAGTGAGAGGTAAGTGTTGAAATTTTTCCTAATTTTCTATAGTCCAATAGTTTGAAAGGTTGGGATTGCAGGAAATAAGGGATGTGTGAAATGTGTAACAAATCTTAATTATTGTGTAATAATTGGATGGATGGGGGCTTGTAATTTTATAATTATGAACACTAATTATTCCATTCGTCCACTAATTGTATTTGTTCTAATTTTCGTCTACCACCAGTCTTTCTCAGCAAATCGTTTTTGGGTAGGTACTGGTAGTGGAATATGGAATAATACTGCAAACTGGTCAGATGTTTCTGGTGGTACATCTGGATTTTCAATTCCTGGGTCAAGTGATGTGGCCATCTTTGATGGTGGTGGTACTAACAATTGCGTGATAAGTGCCAATTTGAATGTGAACGGATTCAAAATGACAGGAACATATAATGGAACAATAAACGTAAATCCTGGAATAACTACTACTATAGGAGCTTCTGGTTTTTCCCAAGCTGCAGGTACATTTACGGGCAGCAATGCAAATATTTCTATTGACGGCACCTTCCTTTTGACAGGCGGGGTATTTAACGCTACAACTGGAATTCTTCAAATTACTGGCGGTTATACATATTCTGGAGGAACATTTAACCATAACAATGGAACAGTTACATTTTCACTGACTCAAACAATTTCTGGAAACACTTCCCTGTATAACATTATATTTATTGCTAATGGTGGCATTTATACTATTGCAAGCGGTACCACTTTAAGCTCAACAAACAACGTAACTATTAGTGGTAGCCATGCTTATACTATAAATACTGGAATAGTAGAAATAAAAGGAAATCTCACGCTCGATGCCACTCAAAACAATTCAGCAAATGGAGGAACGGCCACCTTTTTATTTAATGGGAGCGGCGTTCAAAATATTACCGCAGCTATTTCTACAATTAATGTGGGTGTCAACGAGAGAGCGTCTGCGTTGCCTAGTGTTGAAATTAATAAAACTTCAGGAAGTCTTAATTTAATCGGGCTAATCAATCTCGACGGATCATCATGGAAAACAACTGCTGGGGCTTCTCTGGTGAATGCAGGTACTTCAACGGTTAATATTAATAATGAGGTTACATTTTCAGGACAAGACTTATCATTATATAATATTCATATAAATGCAAATTCCCAAATAATCACTTTAAGTCCAGCCTCTTATATCCTGACTTCTACTCATAATGTAACCATTAATGGGAATAATCATTATCGGGTGGAGACAGGCATTTTGCAAATTTTGGGTGATCTTACACTTGTCAATACTAGTTCAACAACAGTTAATGGAGGATCAGGAACGTTTCTGTTCAGTGGGACCGGGATCCAAAATATTAATTCATCTGTTTCAAGCCTAAGCAATGTGTGTGCATTACCACGTGTAGAAATCAATAAATCTGCAGGGGCTTTGAACCTCATTGGGATTATAAATTTTAGCGGAAGCTCATGGAATACAATTGCTGGTGCATTATTGGTAAACGCAGGGACTTCCGTAGTTAATCTTTTAAAAACCACTACACTTTCTGGTCAAAATTTAAGTCTTTATGATATTGTTGTCTCTGGAAATAATTCCACTACAACCATTAGTTCTGGCCTTACTTGGACTTCTACACATCTGATAACCATTGCCGGTGGAGCAAGTTGGTTCAAGCTCAATACAGGTACACTAAATGCCAAAGGGGATGTATTGGTAACCAATACAAATAGCTCATTGAACGGTGGAGGCAATGCCATCTTACTGTTTGATGGCACCTCTAATCAGTTGCTTACAGGTTCAGGAATTGCTAATGCTGGACGATTACCGCAGGTGAAAATCAATAAAACGGGAGGCATCTTAACGCTTTCAAACAATATTATTTCTATGGATAATGATTGGACTTATGTAGCAGGAACCATAGATGCTAGCACTAAAACTTCAACAATTGATTTTTACAAATCCGCTACGGTAGATGGACAAGGAACATCGAGCACGATGGTCTTTAATAATGTTTTCATTTCAGGCCTTATCACACTGGGTGGAAAGATGGATATTAATGGGGATTTTACTATTAGAAGCGGAACAGGTAATCAGCTGGATGTTAATGCCGCTAATAATTATCAAATTAATATCGCTGGAAACTGGGTCAATAACAATTCTACGACGGCCACCTCTTTCAATGAGCGAAGTGGGAAAGTTGTTTATGATGGTGGGAACACACAAACGATTACCACAGTACCATCTTCGGATATCGAAACTTTCTACAATTTAGAAGTCAATAAGGCCGGAGGGGATTTGATATTGAATGCTCCAGTAACCATTTCGAAAAATCTGAATTTTGTTACCGGAAATATTTTATCTTCCACTTCTTATCTTTTGCTGATAAATAATGCTGCTACTGCTACTGGAGCAAGCAACAATAGTTTTGTTTCGGGTCCTGTACGAAAAACGGGCAATCAGGCATTTGTTTTCCCTACTGGCGATAATTCTATTTTGAGAACCATAGCTATATCTGCTCCAGGTGTTGTTACGGATCACTTTACGGCCAATTACATTGAAAATGACCCAGACCCATTATATAGTGGAACTTCACTCAATGCTAATTTAGATCATGTTAGTGCTTGTGAATATTGGATACTAAACCGAACCGGTGGAAGTTCAAACGTAGCGGTTACCTTATCATGGGCTTCAAATTCGTGTGGTGTTGATAACCTGTGTGACTTGCAGGTTTCACGGTGGGATGGGGTTCAATGGACGTCAGAAGGAAATGGAGGAGCCAGTGGTACCTCAGCATCAGGAACTTTGGTCTCAGGAACTGCATGTACGGTTCCATCACCTGTCTCCAACTTTAGTCCCTTTACACTCGGTTCCATTTCCAGTAATAATCCCATGCCCATAAAGTTGATCTCATTTAAAGCTAATATATGTGAAAATTCCGTTTGTTTGTTTTGGGAAACTGCATCAGAAGTAAATAACGATTATTTTGTCGTTGAGCGTAGCGATGACGCCCTAAACTGGAGAAATATAGGGACGGTTGATGGAGCAATGAATTCATCTATCCTACTCAACTACGTTTTTATGGACACAGAACCAATTAATGGAGCTTCTTACTATCGCTTAAAACAAATTGATCTTGGCGGAAAGTTTGAATACTCTAATATTGTTGCCGTTTCGGATTTTAAAAATGGAAATTCAGCCTTGGTTGTTTACCCAAACCCATCCAATAGTAATGGTATATTCCACTTCATGTTCAATCGAGAAAAGGAGCAAGTCTTGTCAATAGAAGTTTATAATATGCTAGGCGAAAGGGTTTATGCCCCAATGAACTATGAGCAGTCAAGCATCGATTTATCAGGCCAGCAAAATGGCTTATACAAAGTTCTTTTTAATCTAAACACTAAGAGAATAACTGTAAATGTTCTGCTTAATAATTAGGTCTTCGGATTCAATATTTGAATAGGGTTTTAGTAGTGCTGATGGGAGAATCAGGCTGAACGTTTCAACAGTGCTGGTGCTCCTGCTTTAGTGTATGGTAATAAGAGCAGTAGAAAACACTTTGCTTTCAGTTTTGTCTTTAGCCAAATGAGACCCTCTTGATGCTTATTTTCTCTTAATTATTACAATTGGACATAATTATCCTTGCACTTCGATATAAATTATAACACCGAGCTTCCATAAGATTCTGGGTATTCATTTTTTCAATGCCTCGACATCTTGCTATTCCTCCAGAAAATAATCTGTAAATTTCACCAAAAGTGTTGAATCTGGTTTTGCCAATTATCTTGTTGAACTTTTTCTCCCAAAGAGTTAAGGGTTGGTTCTTTTTTCAAAATGTGGATTTAGCTTCATAAACCCGCTTTATGCATTAGGCAATCTCCCGATTTTATCGGGACCGTATCTAAATTGCTTCTAATCAGTTTACTTCGTCAAGCTCAGCACAGGCTACACCCATTCAAACTCAATCACCAGAGCCCTTCGCTATTAGCTCAGGGTAAACGCTATGCTAATTTCCTTTAATTATCTGATTTATTGCACTTTAAAACTCATAACGATTCTCCAACGCATAATCCGGGATAAAATAAGCATTGGAGGTTTATTCGTGGCTATTTAAGAAAAATAATTATTTCGAGAATGGAATGATGCAGAGTCAACAAGCTAGACGTTGCTCATGACAATGGGTTATTAGCTCTTTGACCTCATTTCAAAGAAACCTCTATCAGTTTTATGTCTCGTGTAAGCGACAGATTAACCATGTCGTTAATTCTTCTTTTAGAGACTTTCATGACTTCGTTATTGCTCAGTTTTGCTCGCATTCTACGCCCGTTTCTATATAGCGATTTAACACAATCTAGGTTTACCACCGCTCCTCTATCCGTTCTATAAAAACCATGAGAAGAAAGCCGTTCTTCCAACAAACCAATGGTGGTGGCCACTAAAACTACTTTACCACTTCTGAAGAAAATCTGTGTATAGTTTTCTCTGGCTTCTAGTTTTAACAACTCCTGCGGATCTGCAAAAAGGTGTCCGCCGATTCTGATTTTTGGTATTGTTTTCACAAGTCTTAAACATTTGATAACCAAAGATCAAGAATTATTCGATGCAAAAACATCGTGTAAATAGGGGTAAATAAACCGTAAAATGGAATTCTAGAAACCGTTCCAAACATCTAAGACAGCACCTGATTCTAAATCGAAAACAGCGGATGTTTCTATTTCCAACTTGTTGGACTTTGCTCTGTAAGGAGCATCAATTGAAACTTTTTTCCCAGCAGGAATGAATGTATTTGAGCAATGGTCAGGTACATATCCCAAACTCCAGTTATCATCGTCAAACCAGTCTGACATAGTGCTTCCAGCAATGAAAGTATTGGTTTCAGTTGTTTGGCAATCGGGTTCTTCAAAAGCCACCTGAAATTTATTTAAAGGACATGATGGCTTATGAGCTAATTCAAAATACAAGATAAAATTACCAGAAGTATCTTTTTCTGCTAGCAGTGCATTATCTGTAAATGTACCAATGGAGCTGGTACTGGTCTCGTCTAAGAATACCAATGAAACTAGAGGATAGGGTGAGTCGCCTTGAAAAAATATAGGCTTCTCTGCTATTCCATCAGAAAAGTAACCACTTAGTTCTCTGGTAATATACCCGTGATTGGTAAGAGTAAAAATTTGTTTACCCTTTGCATTTAATATCAAACCGAAGTTTTCAGGATATTCATGATTATAGCCAATAGAAGAGTATAAATATTCCAATTTACCGTAGTTCTTAGCCGTGCTGGCAGAAATAAATAATGGTACACTGACACTCATAATACCGCATGAGTCATTCACAAACTGACCGTCGGTAAAAGATATGGAGCCTGAATTTGTACTATCTGCAATAAAAAGTCCATCGTTAGTAAAATCTCCATGTCCCCAAAAAAGCCGACTGTCTGATGAACAATCTGCAAAAGAAATAGTACCGAAATTCGAATACTTGGCTTTAATATCGTTGAAATGCAAAAAAGCTACATGACTGTCCTCATAGCGTACTTCAGCATCAGCCAAATTTTTGAATTCACCTCCAGCTTGATCAACATAAGCACGTTCATGCAAACTTTTAAATTTTAACAGACCACTATTCTCAACATAACCTTCATTCGAAATCACGTATCCCAATTTTTTTAAGCTCATATTTCCTCTATTGATAAGGCTGTCTTCGTTTCTGATTACAAAATAATATTGATCTGCACTTGAAGAGCTATCTATTTGAAAAACTCCAGAGGGTTCATTGATAAGACTGCCAGATACTATATGGAAACTATATTTATAAATTATACCAGCAAAATCACCCGTTGAAACATTTTTGTAAAACATTGAATCGGAATTTACCATACTTCCGCTTCGCTCTATTGAAACAGCCTTATTTTTGTGATCTGCATCCAGCTCAAAATACCCGGTATTACTAAATAAACTACTATCCACGATTACCAGGTGACTTTGAACCAGGTCTCGGTTATCAACAAAAGTATAGCCCTTGTTTTCCAAGGTGGCTCCTAATTCTAAAACCACGGCACTAGCCGTAGTGCTTGTGCACTGTAGTGTGTCTTCATTAATAAAACTTGAAAATGGGCCACTTATAAGCAAATTATTAAAGGAAGTTAGATCCATAAAGTTCTTATTCACAAATTGGCTGTGACTTTTAACTTTAATTTGACCCGAATTTATAATACCTGTACTATCGTTCAGGAATTCAGCGGATGAGCCATTAACCTCAATAGACGTTGCGATACCGGAGTTAATTGTTATTTCACCCAAATTTTGTACAAAACCTGTATCTTTTACTATAATGGCCGGAATGCTACCTACATGACTAAAGCTTCCTGTGTTTACCCAGTCTCCATAATTCACAAACGCGGTGGATTCTAATTGAAAAGAAGTCTCTATTTCCCCTCTACTTTCTATATATCCAGTATTATATACAAAAAATGACTTACATGTATTTAGGTCCGCTAAAGTATTTGAATCCAATAATATCTGACCTTCATTTAGTATTCCAGTGGTATCTGATCTATTAATTATCAATTGACTACTACCAAAACCCATATACCTTCCAATACTTGATATATGCAATGCTATTTCTGCGTTGTCTTCAATCGTCAATATCCCCCGGTTTCTTATTGTTCCGTTTACTTCACATCCTGAGCCTGAAGCAGAATCTATTTTAAAGGTCACATTGTTTAATATCCTTAAAGTATTATTACCTCCAATAACCAGACTTTTTATTTCTATATGCGTTGAACAAATCACACTGTCCTTTGTTATGTCTTTTGAACTGATTTCAACATCATCTGTACTTATAGGCACATTCCCACTGTCCCAGTTTAAAGGATCATCCCAATTAAGACCATCGCCATTGCCCGTCCAGCTGATAGTTTGACCCATTGAGGATATTGAAATAAAGAGACCTACCAACAACAAGAGTTTTGACATAATTTATTTAAATAATGATTAAGATAACACATCTATTTTTAAAAACTCTATTTTTAGTTGATGGAACATTTACACCTTAAACTCTATGAAAATACCACGGCAGACGCATTTAAAATTATAGTTAGGATATTTTTAAAGCCGTTTTTATCTAAAAAAGATGCACCACTTAGAACAACTAAATGTCACGAAAAACAATATCTCCTTTTCTTCTTGTTTTACCTTTGTTGTCATGTTCAAAAAGGCAAAAGTTTGCATGTTGAGGTTTCTTGATGAAATACTTCCGAATCCCAGTTGGCGGCATGATGCCCGCTATATCCATCTCTTCTTCTGGTCTAAATTACATCTGCTAGATAAGAGATAGAATTTACGAAAATAATAAACGTGGTAATTAGAATTTTTAAATACTTGATATTCATTCTCCAAAGTTCCTAAAAAGCCTCTAAGAAAAACATCGTGTAAATAGGGATTTAAGAACCGTAAAATAGAAACTCATTCATAAGGTAGCACATTCACCTCCATTACGGAACCGTACTCAAAATCTATATAGCGACTTGGCCCTATCTGAGGAGTAAACTCAAGCGTATTAACTTTGGCCTTAAATGAGGCAGGAACATAAATGTACTCATGCCCCGTTAGACTAACTTTATCACAGTAATCTGGAGCACGGTTACCTCTCCAACTGGTGTGATCGTTCCAGTTATGGTCAGGTTTTGTTCTGAGAATTTTAGTATTTATAGGCTGCGGGCAAACCGATATTTGCAAATGCGGAATACTAAGAACTACAGGTTTACTTCCGGTAAAGTATACTTCCAAAAAGAGGCTATCAGCAGTATTTGCAAGAGCATTTGGGGTAAAATAATGCTCTGTTTGATGCCAAGTGCCTGCCACAGTGGTTTTAGCTCTATCGGTGTACCAGTCTGTGTTAATAGGTAAGGTATCCGCTTCGGTATAATTTAGGTTTACAGTCTCTTTTATGCCATCAGAGAGCGTCCCATAAAACGGACTTATAAAAAGCCCTTTGTTCCAAATAGGAAAACCAAGGGCATCTCCGTCATTAAATTTAGTGTTTCTAAAATGATTTTCGTGGTCCACTATTACGCCTAAATTGGTCATAAGATTTACACCTAAAATAGATGATACGGAATCAGAAAAGTATTCTAAAATACCTTCATTGGTTCCTACATAGGAGCCGTAGTCAAATAGCATCTGACCAGTAGTACTATTGGTTCCAGATATGATGTATAAGGCATGGTCGCCACAGCCTCTCAAATCTATTAGACCATTATTAATGGCTGCTCCACTGAAAGACACGCATGATTTAGAATTGACACTTGTCATATTCCCATTATACGTGGTGGGGTTACTGGCATTGGAATGGTATAATAAGGAAGAGGTATTTCTTGTATTGTTTTCAAAGTGAATATTAGAGCCCATGGTAGAAGAAAACAACCCAAGGTTATAAATGCCTCTATTATAGGCATCTTGAACTAAAATTTCGCCATTGTTTTCTAAACTACCGCTGCTAAGCACATTCATTAGCGATACGCTACTTTCGCCAGCTCCGTTTAAACTCAAAAAACCATTGTTTATCAAACTGCCATTTTCTACCCAAAAATTATGCATGCCTTTGGTGCTATGTACAAGAATGGAGTCATGATTGGTTAAGGTGCCTCCTAAAATTCTAATTCCTGCATCAGAGGTTCCAATCAAATTTATCAAACCAAAATTTATCAATTGTCCCGCCTCTATTTTTATGCCATCTTCATCCAAAATAGAAGCTATTTCCGTACTGTCTATTGCGATTTCTCCACCGGCTAAATTCGTAAAGGTTGGATTGGTTCCAAAAAGCCTTATGGCCTCCGAAATCCCATTCTTCATGCTAATTAAACCACTGTTGGAGAATACATTATTATCTGCAACTTCAATATTAGTCTCAGCGTTTAAAAGCATTTTTCCATCATTCTGAAACAATAGACCCGTTTTAATGGAATTAACCAAACTATCAATTTGAAACAATGCCCCCAATTGATTAACAAAAGTACCTGAATTATCTACTGCTATATTTCTAACTCTGTTTAAAACTAATGTGTCTTCGTTTGTAAAGATTCCAGTGTTTTTAATCCCTTCTACTTCGTCAGAACCTTCAACCCATAAGTAACCTTTATTAATAAATACAGATTCATTATTAAGAAGCGGAATATTCCTTTGGTAGGTATCATAGTATACCAATGAAGTGTGACCATTCAGGATAACAGTTCCGTCATTATCAATGACATAATCACCAAAGTTCTCCGAAAAATCTAAGTTTAATAATGCATCAACGCCACTTTCTAAAGTCCCAGAATTAATAATATTTACCTCTCTAGTTTCTTTGATATTTAAGGAATCATTAAAGTATAAATAACTCTCATTTCTTACATTTTCAGTGTTTTGCCACATGGTATTCATTGAAATAGAACCTTCAGACTTAAAGCTTCCTTTACTATGATTCCAGATACCCACATTATTATATCCTGATGGTGAAATGCTTTGCATCAAAAATAGGCTGCCGTTATTCTGAAAATAGCTACTATCGGCATCTAGACTATAATTTTCTATGAAAGCCGTTGTACTTTGATTAATTGTTATTTCGCCATCGTTTACAAACGAGGCCTCATTTTTTACGCCAAAAATGGCATTGTTCAGATTAATAATACCCTGATTTTCAAGTGTAAGTTTGTTTCTAATCCCAAAACTAGCGGTACTCCCTGAAGCAGAAGTTAGTAATAATTCTCCCTCGCTTTGGTTATAAAATTCCCCTAAATTATCAATACCATTTTTACTAGCCTCCACATGAATATGACCCATGCTATGCATGTATCCAATGTTTATAATGGCGGTTTCAGCCACATCAAAAGTTAGTGAATCGCTATTAAGTTCAAACCTCCCGGAGTTAAGTAGCCCATCTTTTCCTTCTAAAATACCTGTACCAGACCACAGCACTTTTCCATAAGGATTATTCAAGAGTACATCAGCCCCCACATTCAAATTCAAAGTTCCAGTATTTACCAACAAACTGCTATCTGAGACCGAACCCGCATTCACAAAAGCGAGTGAGTCTGCCCCTGTAAATAAAGCGATGCCATTGTTCACAAAACCCGCCGTATTTTGCTCATTATAAAAGCCAAACTCAGCTCTAACTAAAGCGTATATTTCACCATCATTTACAAATGACCCGCTAGAATAAACTGCCGAACTACCAACCAAACCTGAAAGCGTAATGTCATAAACCTTCATATAAGCTCCGAGGGTATTAGTGAAAGAGCCCGTATTTCTTAGCCCACAAAGGTTAACATGATTAATATCTAAATAGCCATCATTTACAAAACTGCCATTATTCTCAATAGCCGTTAAAATAGTGATTCCATAACCCTCTATCATCAGGGTATCACAGGTGCTGAAAACCCCATTATTAAGAATACCATTGATATCCACATCAAGTTCTATTCTGCCTTGACCTATTATTTTTTGATTGTTTTTAACACCCAAAGAATCCGCCTGTATATCCAAAAGACCACCCAACTTTAAGGTTAAAGTGCTATTCTTTAAAACCTCAAGCCCATATACGCTGTTTAAGATTTTAGTTTCTGCACCATCATAAATTATAAACTTGGTATTTCTAAGACTTAGTGCAAAATCCCTATCGGTACTTCCAATAAATAATTGCCCTTTAATATCAACTTCTGAATCTATCATTTCAACCGCTTTGAGGGTATCTCCAGGAGCGGTATTAGATTGGCTAACTGTCATTTTATATCCGTTACTGATAGTCAAACGGCTATTCTTAATTCTGATTCTTCCGATTGGGAAAGTAGAAGAAACTTGAACATTAAAGGCCCCTTCAATAATAACATCATGAAAAATATTACCTCCTGGAGGCGTTCCTCCCACCCAGTTAAGGCTATCTTCCCAAGAGGTGCCATCTCCACCTCCATTCCATTCAAAGGTTTGGGCATTGACTAAAAAAGGGAAACAAATTAGGCAAAAAAGTATGGGCTTTCTCATATTTAAAGTTACCAAATATGACCTGCTCATGGTATCGTGTAAATAGGGATTTATAGACCTTAAAATGGGATTCAGGCCAATTCTAGACTATGGAACAAATACTTTTCAAAAACTATACTTTCCATCTTAATCAATTGCAGCCGCCCGTATGTGCCTTAAAAACAGTCCCAGATAGAGCTGAAAAACCTGGCTCCAAAATGATGGCGTCCGCTTTATATTCAACCTCCGCCTTTGCTGTAATATCGTTACTTGCTGTTAAGGAGTTTCCAGAAGCAAAATGATAGCCTAAATTAATATCTCCTGCCGTGCTCTGTAAATTGCTAATAGTGCCGCATGGCGAAAACTTAATGACGGATAGGTTTTCGTTATTATCTGGTTCAAAAGTATTGTTTGAAGACTCAAGAAATTCGGAGATGTCTGTTAATGCGTAGAGTGAAGAGCCTTGAGCGACCAATTTGTTTATTTTATCAGTTCCTATTCCACCTTGAGCTTGATACCATAGCAAATCACCAGAAGTATTAAAGGAACATAAATAGGAATTTCCGCCTACAAGATCCATTGTACCATGAACATAAGGTTCACTGAAATTTATTTTTTTTTCATTCTTACCGCCAAATACCAACGCACCTCCAAGAAATGCTCCATAAAGCTCATCATAATTCGAATACTCAGAGGTATCACCTATTATTTTAACCCAGTTAATCAGCCCTGTTGGGTCATAAGATTGTACCATGATTCTACCTTCGGCTAATGCGTCATACTCATTGACACCAGCCTGATAAGGGCTACTTAGGTTTACGATAGCATTGTCTGCTTGGTTGATAGCATATAATCCGTTGGCATGAGGAACCAAACTGCTTTTATATAAATTCGAGTTAAAGGATTCTTCCTGTCTTCTAGCCCAAACTACATTCCCTGAAAAATCTAATGCAGCTAAGAAACACCCTTCATAGGCCGGTTCATAAAGCGTATTCGCATCATATAAAGAAGGGGTCTTAAAGTTTATAGAATCCTTAAATAAACCTGAGATATAAATCCTATTTGAAAATGCCTCTACTTTAGTGGAGTAATCATACAATTCTCCCCCAAACCTCTTTGCCCAATTAAGCGAACCATTCCGGTTATAATTAAGAAGAAAAGCATCAGTGGCATTACCTGAAATCTCTATACTGTCTTTCACTGCTGAATTTTCAAAATACAATTTCTTCGAAAAGTCGCCGTATAAATAGATATTACCAGCTGCTCCGGCCATATCATTTATCTCTGCATAAACTCTTCTACTAAACTGATAGGTACCCGTAGTATCAAACCACAGCAAATGATTTCCTACTAAACTTAAGCTGCTGACACCAGAATTTATAAAAAGTGAGTCTTGGTCTACATCGACATGCATAAAAAGTTGACCTTCATAATATGCCAGTTTCGCATCATCTGCGGAAATAGCTTTAGCTACTTCTTTTAGCCATAAAGGCTTAGCACTAGCGTCTAGTTTTAACAGAAAAAAAGATTCTTTATCTCCCTCAGAATTGTGCAATTCCATATCTCCTATGTCGATATTATCTGTATAACGCCCTACCACATACTGATTACCTAGTTCGTCTACCACCATGTCATCTGTATAAATGGGTGCATTTGTTTCTCTCCCTTGAATTTTGCTGAAATCGTATTTATCAGTCCATAAAAAAGCGGCCATAAAAGCGAACGGATCGCCCAGTGGATATAAACTATTTGTCGAATTATTAGAAGGTGTGTTAAAATTCATTTGCTCGTCCGCAGAACCGCAGATAAAAGTATTGTGCCCATCAAAAGCCAATCCTCTAAGTAAATCATCTCCTACTCCACCTATTCTTTTGGTCGTAAGTAATATACCGTTGGTTTCAAATCTGGCTAAAAAACCATCTCTTAGCCCATCCGAAACATAGCTCTCAGGCCACACAACACTGTTATTGTCAAAATTTACGGTATTTCTAAAATAGCCTCCCAGATTTATTATTCCATTCTCAATAGCCATTGTGGTACCGGCGTCATTCATTGTTCCACCCATACGTCGCCGCCATTGCGGCACACCCGTGGAGGAATACTTCACCAGAAATGCCTCTCTTTGACCATGACCTACCAAAGGTGAGCCCTGAACGACAGGGCCAGGAAAATACGCCTGATCAGTAAAAAAGCCAGTGATATAAACATCGGTTCCATAAGTAGCCAGATCGAATAGCTGGTCATCAAAACTACCACCCGCTGTTCTAATAAAATTTAAGGAGCCTGAACTACTATACTTGGCTAAAAAAACATCTTTTTCACCGTCAGAAACCAGCTCGTTTGTACCAAGAGCTGAAGGGGTATTAAAATTGGCAGTGCCTTCATAATAGCCACCCATATAAACTACGGTATTGCTTAAGCCAACACTATTGCCTGCGTCGTCACCAGTTCCGCCTGCACGTTTTATCCAGTCTATGTTTCCAGTGGCAGTGTACTTTACCAAAAAAGCATCGGTTCCTCCTGCAGAGCTTATTTGATTAGAACCAAAGACTGATGGTGTATTAAAATTAGCCGTTAACCCAAATTTTCCAGCCACGTAGATTTCTGAATTGAGAACCGATATTCCTTCGCCTTCGTCGTCTAATACACCACCGGCTCTTTTTAGTATGAACTGCACGCCATCTAGTTGCCTACCTTTCCACACAAAAATATCTTTGCCTCCTGCAGAGATAATCTCATTGGAACCAGAAGACGGACTGTTAAAATTAGCCGTATCCATAAAAGAGCCTGTCATATAAACATAGCCATCACTGAAAGTAATTTCCATGGGTTCGTCATCACCTGAACCACCTGCTCTTTTTGACCAAATTGGCTTGCCCTCTCCATCTTTTTTTACAATAAAAATATCTTTACCGCCATTGGAATACATTATGGGAAGTGTTCCAAATTTGACTCCGACATGAAAGTACCCAGCGGTATAGGTATTACCTAAACCATCTGTGGCCACCGCAATGGATTCGTAACCGCCTGTGGTTTGAGGATCTCCATAGCTTTTTTGCCAATTAGGAAGTAAGTCAGGCACAAAATGGGTTTGCAAAACGCGAGAAGATTTACTGTAAAGAGAATCATCCTTTTTTTTATTTATATCTTTGATTACCAAATCATTTTCAATGGTACCAAAGTAAACAAGACCTTGTGAAGTAGGATGAAAGGCATGTGAAGTACTACGTTTTGACGAATTAAAAGTACGGCAAGATAGGAAAGTACCATTCAACATATACTCCGCTATAAATCCATTTCTAGCTCCAGCACTCAAAGGATAAGAAAACTTTATAGGATCATAAGGCGTAGAAAAGTTAAGTGTGTCTTTAGAGGTACCATGAATAAATAAACGGCTATTATAACTTTTCAATTGAACCTTTTCACCTATATCAATTGAGCCAAAGCGTCTGATCCAACCTAAGGTACCCAGACTGTCATATTTAACAATAAAAGCTTCTAAATTATCACTAATCAACTCATTAGCTCCATTAAATAAAGAAGGGGTATTAAAGTTAATGTGGCCATCGTACGTAGCAGAAACAAAAATTTGATTCTCTAAAGCCAAGACACTCATGCCATCAAAGTAGTCCTTATTTCCAAATCTCCTTACCCATTTAAATGTTCCGTTTATATCATACTTAATTAGGAAATTATCTACGGCAATTCCAGAGTTTGATATATTAAATATACTGCCTGCCTCACCTTCGGTATTAAGCTGTCCAGTGTAAAAACCCGTTACATATAGTTCATCTTCATAAATGGCCACTTCTTGTATAAATACTTCATCGGCACTGTTTAAAACATTAGCCCAAATTAGATTTCCATTCAAGTCATATCTAACCAAAAAACCATTATCAATGTAGCCCATTGTACTAAATGTGGTTCCGCCAGAGACACTTAATGGTTGAAAATCAGTACTTCCAATAAAAAAACCAGTAAGGAATAAGCCCTTGTCATTAGCTTGTAAAGATTTGGGATAGACGGCGTCCGTAGCATCGAGTAATTTTGACCACAATAGTTCTCCTTCTGGATTATATGATGCTAAAAGCGTAGTAAAAACACCTTCAGGTAAAAACTGATCGCTAATGCCTCTTTTATAAGGCGTATTGAAGTTAAAACCATTCCTAACTAAGGCAGTTATATATACTTTACCATCATAAAAACTAATAGCCTGTCCAAAGTCTGCGTTATCTCCGCCAATACGTTTTTTCCATAGCATATCTCCATTAGCATCCAATCTAAATAGAACAGCATCGTTACTCGAGCCTTGACTTTCAAAAGTTAAGCCATCCAGTTCTGTATTACTATATGAACCTATTGCATAGTAATTTCCCGCTCCGTCGTCTACCACGTCCTTTATTATAAGATTTTCTGCTTTGTCTTTTAGACTAATACCCCATTCAGGTAGTAATTGAGCATTCAGATCAGAAATAAACAGTAGAGTGAATAAAGATAGGATGTAAGAAAGGGGTTTTACTCTTGTATGTATCATATCTATCCCTTAAGGGTGATTTGAAGTCCGTTCTAAATTAAGTATTAAGGCTCTGAAAACCTACATAGTGAATAAACACCTCATGACTCTTTGATAAGCTTACAATTCAGGCTAAGCTACCATCAAAGTTCACTAAATCAGTCCACTTATACCATCGTGTAAATAGGGATATTTTGACCGTAAAATTTAATTCAGGCTCATTCCAAACTGGTTTTCAAAACCTATACTTTAAATCTCCATTAATTACAACCTCCAGTGTTTGCCATAAAAACGGTTCCGGCTCGAGCCTCAAAACCAGGATTAAGTAATACACTTTTCCCCTGATATTCTGCTTTGGCATCCGGAAAAATCAAATTACTGGCTGTGATACTGCCACTAAGCTCATTTGCAAAAATGCTTACCAAACCTTCAGAGTAATTGTCTACTGGCTTAGTTAGTACTCTAGAATTAGCACAGGATACAAATTTGACAATCCCTGGCTGCTGATAAGGTAGTAATTTATGACTTTGACCATAAGCAAAACTACTCCCAACGGGAAAACTTCCTACAGCATAAATCGCGTTATTAGCACTCAAGAATTGATAAGTAATGGTTTGAACTTCACTGCTGTGTAGCTGAGCATATTTAAAATTCCCAGCATAGTCGTATACGGCATAAACTGAAGCACCAATCGCATTACTGCTAAACAACTGACCTGAAGCTGGTGGATTGAGGTTATTAAAGTTAATATCACCTTCAAAATATAAGGCTAAAAGTAATTTCCCTTCATGGAAAAGAAAATCTGAAGGATATATATTTAAAACTTCCGTATAGCTACTTATTCCTTTGGCCCAAGAAAAACTTCCATCTAATAAAAACTTTGCAACAAACCCCTTAAAATCTAGTATATCAGGATAGATGACCCTATTTAAAGTAGAAGTGCCCACTGGGGCAAAATTTAGAGTATCTGATAGCGTAACACCTGTCAAAAAAACTCCATTACTATTCACCGCCAACTTGACACCTTTAGTATAAAAAGTATCATCAGAGCCCGCTCTTTTTGCCCACACATAGTTGCCATTGATATCAAAACAAGCTATAAACATATCAATATAAGTGGTGCTGGATTTTTCTATAAATTGTGATGAGTTATGAAAATGCATTTGACCTCCAAAAGCCCCAATTGCAAAGATCTGGTTGTTGTAAATATCAATTTCGCCTGTATTATCATCTCCTGAACTTCCAGCATTTTTCACCCAACTTAAACTGCCATTAGTTTCATATTTTGCTATAATGACATCTTTAGAACCATATCCATAAATGGAGTCTACGGTTACACTTGTATGAGAGGTAAAGCTAGCGGAATCAGAAATGCTTCCTCCAACAAAAAAGGAAGAGCCATTATTTTTAACAGAAACAGCCTCATCATATCCCGAGCCCCCAAACCTATTTAGCCCTAGAAAGACTCCAGAGGTATCTATTGAAAGCACGAACCCGTCATAGTCGCCTGAGGAATACACCACATTTTCTGAAAAATCAGCTGAATAACTCATATTCTCAAAAAAAGAACCCACTACCATAACTTTGTTGTTTAGAACGCAAATATCTTCGAAACGAATGTCATCCTCAGTGCTTATAGGTTTCACCCATTTATTGGTCCCGTTCTTATCCATCTTTAGAATATACCCGGTATTAAAAAGACCATTTTCAAGCGTATCTACTTTAAAATCTGTCCAATATTCTAGGGTTCCTGCCAGATATAAATTACCATCTGCATCTTTACCAATAACCTTTGGAGCACTTACCCCCCCGCTTCTTGTACCCTCCGTTTTGGCAATATCGAAAACTAGGTCTGGCTGAGACCTTGCAAAAAAGAGAAAAGGTACTGTAACCGAATTCAAGACATTAGAGGAATTATTAGAAGGTGTATTAAAGTTTATAGTGCCGCTGAAAGTACCTGCAGAATATACAATTCCGTCTTCAACATCAATATCAAAACAGAGGTCGTCGTCTGTACCTCCGCCTCGTTTTACTTTAATAAAATCACCGTCTGTGGTATACTGGGCTGTATAAAAATCTCTGAGCCCATCTGATATTAAATCATTAGCAGAAGTAGCAGACGGAGTATTGAAATCTATGGAGTTACGGAACACCCCACACGTATAAATAATATCATTACTCACCTTTATTGCAGTCCCTATATCATTAAGTGTTCCACCTGCCCGCTTATTCCATATTAAAGTGCCTGCTTGGTCAAATTTGGCAAGAAAAACATCTCGCTGACCAGCACTGTGAAGAAGATTTAAAGGGCTTCCAGAGTTTTGAAAATTAGTAGAATCTGTAAAAAAACCAGTTACATAACAGTCATTCCCAACCACATCTAAACCATAAAGCTTATCTGTTTTTGGGCCACCCATTCTTTTTGCCCAGAGTATGATTCCTTGTTTTGACAATTTCCACAGAAATCCGTCTTTTTCGCCAGCTGAAACCAGTTGATTACTTGGTGAATTGAAATTGCTAATGCCTTCGTAGCTGCCGCCTACATAAAGTGAAAATAAAGAAACGTCAATACTTCTTCCAATATCTTCACCAGTACCTCCGCCACGTTTCAACCAGATTACATTTCCTAGCGTACTGTATTTCCCAACAAAAGCATCTCCTAGACCCGCAGAAACGAGCTCGTTACTACCTGAAGAAGATGGTGTATTAAAATTAGCGGTGCCATTAAACTTTCCGGTTAGGTATAAATCTGTAGCATCAGAACATATCCCTTTGCCTTCATCTTCTCCAGCTCCCCCCGCTCTTCTAATCAGAAGAGCACTACCATCCGAAATAGCATACTTTGCTAAAAATATATCTTTATCCCCGGCTGAAGTCATTTCTAAGCCCTGAGGAACATAGGGTGTGTTAAAGTTTGCCGTACTTTCAAAACTACCGGTCACATATAGGTATCCGTCCGCCAATACCAATGCATTTCCTTCGTCGTCGCCAGTTCCACCAGCTCGTTTGGCCCAGACTTTTTCCCCATCCGCATCATATTTTATAACAAAAACATCTTTTCCACCCTGACCTTGTAAAGTAACATCACCAAAAACAGCACTACCCGTAAAATAGCCCGTAACGTACATATTGCCTTCTGCATCAGCCACTATAGCGTGCGACTCATGCCCGCCACCGCCATTAAATGCTCCACCGCCCTTTTGAAAACTAGGCAATAAATCGTACTTATAATTCCCAAAAAAAACGTGTTGTGTACCACCAAAAGGCTTAAACGAATTTGAAATGAAAGAAGAAGGAGTATTGAAATTTATGGAATCTGCATAATAACCTACAGCAGTAAGTTCATTATTTGAATAGCTCATATCTGTTAAGAAATCAATCCCAATGCCTCCCATTCTATGACCCTTGATGAATCGCCCGCTTTTTGAGTACAACGCTAAGAATATGTCAGTCATACCACCTGAATTAATTTCCTTAGCTCCCGCTACATAAGGGTTACTAAAATTCATTTTAGTACTACTGCTTACTAATCCTACTAAAAGCTGATCCTCTAGAATTTTAATAGAGCCTATCTGCTCCGCAGAGGTACCGCCTAATCTACTTACCCAAGAAAAAACGCCACTGGTATCATATCTAGCAATAAAAATATCCTGAAGACCGGCACTTGAAATTTCATTAGTACCTGCCGCACTTGGCGAATTAAAGTTAACCGTTCCGTTAAATACTCCTATTATGAATAACTCTGAGCCGTCATTGTCCATTTTTACAGATTTAGGTAAATCTACATTAGCCCCTATTCTTTTTACCCATTTCAGTTCGCCATTGCTGTCTAGTTTTCCAATTCCTATTTCAAATCCAACCGTTCCATTGAATAGTTGGTCAAAATTTGAAGTTGATTGTGTATTTACATCAAAATAATACTCAAATCCAAAATTGAAAAACACATCATTTTGATTTAGGCTAATGGCATTTACATAATGCTTTGCAGGATTTGCAAATCTAGTTACCCATTTGAGCGAACCGTCCAATTCATAATTTGCGATAAAACCATCAATATTACCCGCACTGGTATACGTAACAGGACTACCAGATTTATTTCCGAAAGTGGCAGTATTAGAAAACGAGCCCGCCGCATAAATTCCGTTAGCATTGACTTCCAGGTCATTTAAAGATATATAAGTTCTTTCGCTAAGCTTTTCAGCAAAAACGAACTCGCCATTTACGCTGTATTTGGCAATAACGTACACATAAGGAGCCCCTAAATCTTCTGTAGATGGTCCAGAAGCCGAATTAAAGGTAATAGAATTAGAACCTGTAAATGCTATGTAAATATGGCCATCATAATAGGCTATATTTTTGGCATCTTCTCCCCCACTTCCTTTGATTGGATAAATCCAAACCAGTGCTAAATCTTTGTCATATTTGGCAATATAAACGTCAACTGAACCATTTTCTGAGTATAATTTTTCCCCGTTGAAAACAGTATTTCGATAACTTCCAAATATATACGTATTTCCGTTTTCATCCTTCGTAGATGAGTTTATGAATTCATAACCCTCAAGGCTTCCTATAGACTTGGACCATTCAGGATAAATTTGAGCTGAAAGGCTTGTACTAACAAATAGAGAAATTACTAATAGAACCTTATTCATATCCTTCGAAATTTGATTTAGAAACTATCTTCAAAGTTCATCATTTGTGAGACGGCACGCCATCGTGTAAATGGGGATTTACTAACCTTAAAATAGAAAATCATCTTTTAGATAGTTCCAAACGTACGTAAACCATAACCCAATTCTCCAAATATGAAATTCGTCACTTTTACCTTCTTCGTTTTGGTAATTGGTCAGGTCATAGGCCAATGTGACATTCCGCAAATAAGCCCTAGAGCCACTTTGGTAAACTATGGAGAGGACGTTACCTTAAACACTATTGGCTGTACTGGTGGAATAATAAATTGGTCGAATGGCATGACTGGTAGCACGATAAGCTTTGCTGTTAATAAGCCTACAAGTGTTTACGCCACTTGCACAAATGGGGGCTGCACTAGCCCAAACTCCGAAATTGCTGGAATTGGGATTAATTATAGTTATTCCGACTGTAATGAAACAGAAAATGTAAACTCATCACTTGACAAAACATTTCAGAAAACTCAAGCATCCGTAGAAATCAATGGCAGCTCTTCCATAGAAGATTCCACAAACGTGCTATTTGATGCTACTCAAAGGATAAATCTTCAAGAAGGTTTTGAAACAAAAGAAGGTGCAGTTTTTCAAACTGAACTTACTGGCTGCAAAGAGCTAAATACCGCAACCGTAATTACAGGATTAAATAGACCTTGGGAAATACTTTGGGGCGAAGATGACCACATTTGGTTTACCGAGAGAATAGGAAAAGTAGGTAGAGTAAATCCTGTCACTGGCGTAAGGTCCTTAGATTTCACCATTGTAGATTGTAGTCAGTTTAGCGAAGGTGGCCTTTTAGGCATGGCACTAGACCCTGCCTTTAGCAGCAATAAATATTTATACGTGGTGTATTGTTACTTTTTAGAAGGTCAAGCACAAACCAACCCAAACTACCGAGAAAAATTAGTGCGATATACTTATGATGGCGTCAATAACACATTGACAAGTCCATTTATAATAATTCAAGACATTAAAGGCTGGAACACCCATAACGGCTCTCGACTAGCTTTTGGCCCTGACGGAAAACTATACATGACCACCGGCGATGCACAAGTGCAACCATCTGCCCAAGATGACAATATTTTGAATGGAAAAGTGCTTAGAATAAACCCGGATGGAACTGTTCCTCCTGATAACCCTATTTCTGGCAATTTCCTTTGGAGTAAAGGGCACAGAAACGCTCAAGGCTTAGTTTTTGGTAATGGAAAACTATACTCTACAGAACATGGTCCAAGTACTAATGACGAAATCAATATCATTGAAAAGTCTAAAAATTACGGCTGGCCTTATGTTCATGGCTACTGCTTAGACAATACACTTGGTGGTGAGCAAACTTACTGTGAGAACAACCAAATCACCGAACCAATAGCCGCTTGGACTCCCACCATTGCCACGGGTGGGCTTGATTATTATAATAGCTCCGCTATTCCACAGTGGCAAAATTCATTACTACTAGCCGTACTAAAAAACCAGCATCTAAAGCAAATGAAACTTGACCCAACGGGAAGCTATATCACCGAAATGAGAGATTATTACGTCAGTATTTTCGGGAGACTAAGAGATATATGCATAGCACCTGACGGCAGAGTTTTTATTTGTATTGACAGCAACTCTGGAGCCATCATCGAAATTTCTCCCAACTAGTCACGAATTGACTAATACTTCTATTTTACACTTTGAACACAAGAGGACTTAACTGAAAGCAGTTAATGATTAATTTAACAAGATTGCTTTTTTGCTGGTAAATATAATTTTAACTAACTTATACTTAATTAATTAAGTGTTTTCAATAGTTAATACATCAATAGCCATGAAATTAATCTCCAATATTGTTCTCTTTGGAATAGTTTTCAGTTTTTCAAAAAATGTAAATGCCCAAAGCACCGAGTACTTTTTAAACTATTACCAAGGTCAAAATCAAATAAATTATTTTCAACCTATTTCAGATGTTTTAACCTCTCAATTGAATAATGGTTTTACGGATAGAATGCCAATGGAAGATAAGTTTCACATTGGATTAAAGGTGGTGGGTAGTGCCTCCATTTTCCCTGGAAATAAACTAAAGACTTTTACGCCTGTAAATTAGAACGGTGAAGCACTTTCGTTTTCGGTACCGACAGTAATTGGAGACAACAATGCAGTAATAGTGGAAAATGAAAACGGAACGGCAACTACTTATCTCCCTGGAACTGGTAGCAGATACATCCCCTTACTAGCACCCCAGTTAAACATTGGTAACTTTTTTGGCACGAGTATAAGCTTCCGTTATTTGCCCTATAATCTAAAATCAGAAGGTGAAAAATTTGGTTGGTTCGGAGTTGGTTTAAATCATAACATTGGCAGGTATTTTATGAAAGATGAAAACGCCTTCTTAGTTGCCCATCTAGCTTATCAAAATATTAATATTTCAAATTACTTCGATTTAAACACGCAAAGAGTCACCGTGAACTATGGTAAGCAATGGGATAAGGTTTACGTCAATTCATTTCTTGGCTATCAGTCAGGTAATTTAAAGGTTGATTTCGATTTTGAAAACAGCGATGGAGACATGGAAAACTTTGCATTAACGCTTCCAAACAACAATAAGCTCGTTGGAGGTTTAGGAGCTGGAGTCAAACTTAGTGTACTGTCAATAAACACAGAATTCACCTTTTTACAACCAACCGTTTTAAGTCTTTCTATTGGCCTTTCAATTTAAAATAATAGTCATGAAAAAATATTTAGCTCTGTTCATAATCCCATTCCTTTTCTCTTCTTGCGATTTTAGTAAACTCACTTTTGTGGGTACACTAAATGAAACCATAAGGTTTGACCTAGATACCACTGGTTCATTTTCTAGTATTGAAGAAAAAAGCTCAGACGAAATTGCAAAAAACATTTTGGATCTTAATTTAAGCTCTGTCGAAGATTATAGAGTCACAAAAGTGAATATTCGGGATGCGGAGTTAGACTTTATCTATTCTAATGGTAACACGGCTACAAAGCTTGACAATTTTCATCTAGTATTAACCGATAGAGAAGGGCTTAAAGATGTTGTTTTTGCAAATTTAATTGAAACTGGAGTAGAGCTTCCTGGCGAAAATTGGGAATCTCAAATTGCTTCACAAATAAAGATTAGCAGATACCTCAATGCTGTGGGTGTTGATGCTGTAAGGGAAATAGTTGAAAAGGCTTTACAACTGCCTTCTAGCACTGAGGGAATCGTTATGAAAGCTGAAGGAACAATACCAGATGGCGAGCGGTTTAAAGCTGTACTTCTTGTAAATCTGGTGATTGACATTGAATATGTAACATGTGAAGAGGTCATGATAGGAGTGGCTGGTGAGGCTTGCGTAGATTGACGATTTAGATTGGATATTCCCCAAAATTCATGAAATAGTTTATAAAAAACACCTATCGCTAAAAGCAATAGGCGTTCACTTAACTGAAGTTTACTAATTAACTTACATATAATTCAAGTCATTATTCGGTTTTAGCTTGATGAGATTTACTGCGTTTAAAATTTTTATAATAGGATAGGTGGGGTCAAACTCGTGCCACTTTATTCCAAAATTTGCACGTCCACCAAACTTGTGATGGTTATTATGGTAGCTTTCTCCCATCATTAAAATATCAATAGGAAGAAGATTTCTGGCGGTGTCATTCACATCAAAATTTCTGTATCCATATTTATGTGCATACCAGTTAATAATGACACCATGCACAGGTCCCATCAAAAAATGAATAGGGAGTAAAAGAAAATAAGCCCAATGATCTGCAAATTGAATATAAAACCAAACATAAAATACACCCCAAGCTAAACGAACAAGCCATGAATCTCCAAGTTTCTCCATAAATGGCCAATTAGGTACATTCTTTTTAAACTTAGGCTCTATACTGTCCTCTTTGTGTAATATGGTGTTATAATAATCTTTGGTCTTCCACATCATATCCAAAAGGTTCTTTGAAAATGACGGAGAATGTGGATCCTGAGCCGTATCAGCATGGGCATGATGCAACCTGTGCATGACGCCATAAGCGTATGGACTTAAAAAAGATGAGCCTTGAAAAATGAATGTCAAAACATAAAAGAACTTCTCCATAAAAGGACTCATCGTAAACATTTTGTGAGCCGCGTATCTGTGCAAAAAGAAGGTCTGTGCAAAAAGCGACAGATACCAGTGGGCTAAAAAGAAAGCGATAATTATCATTAGAATAATTAAGTGAAATGATTGAATCACAAATTTAGGTGCCCCGATACTCTGAAAAAATGACTTTGGTCAGGATAGCTTAAGTAAAATTCTTCCGAAAGTACAAAATAGTCACAACTCACTTATAATCAACTATTTTGTGTCATACATGAATACATTTCGCTGCTCAAGTTGAAACAGGTATTATAGATAAAAAGTATCGGTAGCGTAATCCTGAAAATTATTTTATCGTAAGTGCTAATAATAAAATCACAGCAGCGTTTAGACTTGTCGTTTTACCATTTCTGGCACCAAAATCAATTAAATTTAGAATGTCTCATCTTAAAAGTATACTTGCTCTTATTATTCTGGGAATCACAGATGCCTTCCTTATAAGTCACCCAAATTTGTTAGGAAAACTTGGTGTCTTCGTTTTCAAATATGGCATGATTAAAAATTTCCCGAATGCCCTATTGACGGTTTTTGTCACCTTAGGACTTTGTTATGGAATTGCCTTTTTCTTAGAAAAAAACAGGCATCAGCAATGGGCAAAAATGGTCTTAATAGGTTTTACTGCACTCGCTCTATTTATTCTGGCCCAAGTAGTTTTTAAGTTCAGTGGTGGAACCTACGCCCGTACGGGCAAATCTTTCGTATGGGGAATGATGTTATTACCAGTGCTCATGCTTTATATTTTTGGCTCTGTTTGGTTTACTTCATCAAAAATCAAAACGGATCAATTGCCATAAAGCTTCTTTGAGTACTGACGAAGTTCATAAGCACTTCCTGTTGAGCCAAGGCCATTTCTTGTTCTAGGCTTGCCTTGGTGTAATCTGCGTTAGAATCTGAGATGATGGCTGCCGCCAGCCCTGTTTGTTTATCGATCATCCAACCAGATTGCATACAAGGATGGCTACTATACATATAAAGTCGCTGACCCTAAACCGTGTCCCCAGTTAGGGCTATGAGGCGATACTGTGGTATACGGTGCCATTAGACAGGAATTAATTAAATCTTTACGTGTTGTTTGGCCGTCCAAAGCCGTGGCCAATTTCAAACGAGATTTGGCATTGGTGACTACATTTTCTTAGCTTTTTTAACGCTCGAGAGTTAAATTATAAATATTATTGACAAGATTTCCCTGTCCATGTACTTGACCTCATTTCTAAGATCTGTCTGACTTGTTCCCAATTTTGTAACCCCATCCCCCAAGGGTGAGAGAACGTTTTCTTTTAGAAAATCATAAAATGGCTTGCCCGAAACCTCCTCCACAATCATAGCAGCCACAAAGTAATTGACGTTCACATAATGATATGCAGAACCTGGAGTGAACTCCTGAATAGCATTATCAAGCATTCATGATAAATGCGTTTTATGACTCAATTCTTCCCGGGTATTGACCAAATCTCTCTTTTGGGCATCTACAAAAGAACCCAATGTATTCAGTAATAATTGAGCAAATGTTATTTCCTTCAAGCTCCAAGAATATTCCTTAGTAAAATATTTCTTATACAGCAAAGCACCCGAGCAAAACACCTTATCTATCAGTTTAAGCTTCCCTCCTTCTACCAATTTCATGATAGCCATTCCTGTGTAAGGTTTACTACAGGAGGCTATTCTAAAAATATGATCTGCCGTAACAGGTGTACCCTTTGCTTTGTCAGCCACGCCATAGCCTTTCAGATTTACAATTTTCTCATTTTTGAAATTGCAAGGTTAACTTTAAAAAATAGCCACATTAAAGTTGATATAAACTACCCCTTAAGTCTGTCAATCTGTTTCATAATGCTATAAAACTATTCCGCTTTTCTCCTACATCTTAAACTATAACCTTCACCTCTCGATGGTGGTGTTTCTGAATAAGCATTTTTTAAGACTCCAGATGCGGTCGAACTTGTAAATAAATAAACATTAGGATATTCGGATATAGAAATTGGAGTAACGGAGTGGTGATAAGCTCCAATATCTCTGAAGCCACTGAATACACCCGCCTCATCTCTTGTTCCCGAACCTGTAATTTGAAGTATGTTATTTATCGCTCCATCATTGATATAATTTGGAGAATTCCAAAATTCGATACCTAAAGATTTAGCATAAGAAGCTACAGGGAACCCTCCTTCCATATTATAACCATATGGGCATACACTTTTTCCCCCATTAAAATTATAGTTCAACGCATAATAATTGTATAGAGCACCATATTCTTCACCATTGGCCATATTGCCATCAGGCCAACAATACGCAGGAGTATGATTAGCAGCGGCAGCAGCCCATTCCCCAGCTGTAGCTGCATAAGGAATTGGTGTTCCATCCATATATTTCGTACTTTTTAGATTTTTTATTAAGACCACATATTGGGCTATTCTAGCCCAATCATATTCATTCCCATCGCCATCTAATACAGGTTCAAGCATTTCAATATCAATAGCTGAAATCCCCGATTTCACTAAATCACTTTTTGAGTATCCTGCACTCATTAAGCGTTGAATAGCAAACGGAGGAAGAGAACCGCTGCAACTACACGCCAACTTAACAATCTCCAAATCTGTTTGTAGGCTTCTGGTAGAGTCTGAGGATGAGCTATTGCCTACAAGTGAGGCGAGGGTCCTTGAAGCCAGTGTGCCATCCGCTTTTTTTACTACCAAGTTTTCTTCTGAATTATCCACTGGCATTTGCTTCACTTTCATGGTGCCAGATACTTCCATGTCTTGAGCTTGGCTCATTATTACGCTACCTATAATCAAGGCCGCTAGTAGAATACTGTTAACTTTCATTTCAAAATTATTTAAGGTTGATTCAAACTGTTTAAAATCTTATCCCTTTTATTAATCACTTATAAATAAGGTGTTCTATTTCTAAGCACAGCCATTAGTATCGGCTATAAATGTGTTAAATCCATCCGCTATAAAACCTGGATTTAGTGTAACATTAGGAGCTGACTGAGTGGAGGGCGGCACCTCAAAAGGATCTTGAAATGTCAATGTATAATCCACAGTGCTCATGGACTCTCCGCTGACCACATTACCATATAAATAATCCGTCATTTCTAAAGCTCCTGCACATGCCCCTCTTATAAAAAGTAGGCAATCGTACACATTGCTATATAACTGTCTATCATATGCTCCAAACGAATAATTAGACCAGTTGGATCTAAAACGCTTCTTATACGCTCCAGTTTTAATACTTGAATCTAAAAACAAACTATCTGACGCATAACTACCATGTCCCAAAGCCACCATTTCAGTATTTTCAAACACTTGGTTTTTATTTAAATCAATCCAAACTTTATAAGAGTCTGTGTAATTACCCCAAGCTTCCCATTTAAATCTATATTTCTGTTCTACATCCATAGCTCTAAGGTTGTTGGCATAGTCTTTAATTTCGTCTGTATATGTATTTGTTGTGATATACAATCTGGTAACATTGTTAGCATCATACATTTTCATTCTCCTAAGTTTAAAAGAACCGTCTGAATAAACAGACCCAATGGAATAGCCGTTTTTGGCAGGAATAGAGGTTGCCACAATACTATAATTTGTTTTAGAGTTGGCTGCTTTAATTCTGTAATAGGGCGTTTGGCCAGCCATGTAATTAGGATCAGAAAACGCTCTAGTATAACCCCCTACTCCACCAATGCTTACAAAACCAGAGGACGGCGAAGTGCCTCTTTCTATTAAAAAACCGATAGCACTGGAACTTTCAAACCACCGTACTTTGAGCTGCGAGTTAAGCTCAAATGCTCTTACATTCGAAATAGTGAGGGAGTCGTTGCTAGGATAGGTAAAACTATACTGATGACCTGCAGATACTATTAAATTTAATCTGACGGCATGTACTGCCCGTGTACTTTGGCCAACCGTAAATTCCGTACTACAGCCACCCGAATAATAGGACATATAGTTTATCCTATTAGGACTGTATAATTGACCATTTGCATCTTTAGCTGTCCATATGTAAGTACTAGAAATCTTGTCATAAACGTTTGGATAAGTATCTGCCGGAGTGTCGCAAACGTAATCTCCTGCTGTAGAACAATTGCTCCCGTTTACCAGCTCAACTACAGAAAATGTTTCAAATGTGTGATAAAGATTAAAGTAATGCCCCATTTCATGAATAAGGGTTTCTCCCAATTGAAAGTTTCCATTTCTAACTGACAACCAGTTATAAAATTTATCGCCTGATGGAAAATTTGACCTGCCTCCTACGTTGGAATAATTGACATAGTAAAGGTTAATAGCATCGTTTTTATTATAGGCCAAAAGAGCCAATGAATCATTATAATTATAGCCTCCGTCTAATTCATCGAGTATATAATTGTCTATATAGATAATATAATCTGCCAAATAAAATGGAAATACAAGCGAATAGAATTTCTCATTTAACCTTGCAAACTCATAAATAAACTGGGGGAAGTCGTAATAGTTTGAAACACCATTTCTGTTGGTCAAGTGAAGCTTTACAGGCACATAAGTATTACCAGAACTTGATATGTCCTGAAACGTGTTAGCTAATTGTTCTATCTTCTTTACATCTTCTTTAGAAAGTGGATTGGTTACACAGAAGTCTGTCTGAGCAAAAGAAAAATGAGAGATAAAGAGTAAAATAAGAATTTGTAAATTTTTCATTATTCCTAACCATTTATAGACCATTAGATTTACGCTCGCGAATTCTTTTATAATCTGCCTTTTTCAACTTTTCTAAAAGACCTGACTTCCTTCTTCTGGCCAGCAAAACCTCCTTTTGGTTACTAAGGCTAAGTTTACTTTCACTCATAGCCTCTATCTCTCTTAGGTTTACGATAAACTTCTTATGGGAGCGATAGAAAGAACTATTCACCCTTTTCTCTAGAATTTTCAAAGTGGTGGCAACTATATAAACGCCATCAGATTTAGTGTGGATATGGGTATAATTAGTGTCCCCTTCAAACATTACTATTTCATTTGGGACTAGATTAAGACGTCCTCCCACGTGTATTGTTTTATTCGTCATTTTCTTTTGTAAATGGTTTCAATAAATCAGATTTAAGTCGCCGATTAAAAACAAAAATTACCTGCTTAGGAACAATATAGGTTACACTATCTAATGCTTACCAGAACCTCTATGAGCCCTGTTTCAGAATCCATATTTTGAAGAGCCTTCCCGATGACTTGCCCTGCCTTTACTTTCTTCGGAGTTGCCTTCATGGCATAGCCTAATTTTGAGGAACTAACCAACATATCGCCTCTTTTTATCTGGCCATTTTCATTACAAACTTTCGTCGGAATAACACCTATTACTCCCATGGGAAGTCCAGAACTATCGTCAATCAAATGTTCTGATAATAAAATACCAGGCTTAGTGGCATAAACTCCTGCGACTAAGGAGGAATAAGGTGAATTTGATTTGGTAACCTTTCTATCAAACTTTTCGGAAATCATTAAAACATCGCCCTCTTCATATTGCTTACTTAAACCTTCAAACTCAAAGAATTCCGCCAGATCTGCACCTCCTGGGTTTACGGTTCCCGCGAAATAGCCATTCCCTGTATCACTAAACCGAATTTTATTAACCCCTGATTTTTGCCAAAGGGCTAAATTAACGGAAGTGCCAGCTCCTGAATAGTTCACTACCATAGTATTTGCACCATAACCATTACTTTCTACCACCAAGGCGGGCTGTATATTTTGTGGACTTAAGGCCGAGTTTCTATTTATTTGAAAATACCCTGCAATTCCAAGACCTGTATGATAACCCTGCACCCCTATTCCAGTGCTACTGGCATCTCCAAAACCAAAAATACCCTGACCCGTAACACTAGTTACTCCGGTAATGGCAGCCCCAGCTCCCACTGTAGTTGCCAAAACAGCTGGTTCAGTATTTGAAGCATTTGTAATCTGAAAATAGGCTGCTCTTCCCGTCCCGCTGCTCGTTCCAAAAACCGCAGGACCAGAACCGATGGTACCATTCCAAGAGGCTGGTGCCGTACTGGAAGCGTTGTTGACATAAGCAGCCACCGCATTTCCTGTTCCGTTGGTGTACCCATATAGGGCGATGCTATTATTTGAAGCTTTGGTTATCGTGAAATTCCCTCCAGGCCCTGTTCCTTTATTATAAGATTGAAATGAATGTCCACTTCCATCCGTCTCAGATTCTAAAGCTGAGGCTGTATTACCTGTATTATATATACCAAATTTAGCAGCAATTCCAGCACCTCTGGTGCCTGCAGTTAACGACTCTGAATTATTAATCGCATTATGTATCCAAAAGCCGGCAGCTTTCCCGGTGGTTCCATATTGGAGACCATCTACGGCTGCTCCAGATCCATAACTAATTCCTTTTAAGACTGGCGAATAATTGGCAGGATTAAGATTGGTGAATTTTCCTGCTATGCCCATGTTTTTTGAATTGATGATACTCAAAGAATCTGAATTCATGAGCACAGATTGAGCTTCTGCTCCATAAACAATTAGGAATATGACTATAAAGTTGAAATTTTTCATTGCGGGTATTTTTGTATACACAAAAGTCAATTCCTTATCTTCTTAATCAAATAGTCAAAAACATTGAAATAGTCTACCTAAAAACTGGTAGACTACTGACAGCTGCCCAAGAGTTTGGTCCTAAAAACAGCATTCAATCCAGTGCTAAAACCTGGATTTAGCTGAATGTAATTACCGGCTTGATAACTTGATTCTATGGTATGGACACCCGAAGTTTCAATGGAAATATTGGCCAGCTGGCTTATAGCCTGAAGATCATTACTGGCATTGCTCCATGAAGTTCCATCAATAGGCTACTTCCTGTGGTTATTACATATCTTATATTCCGGGCATAAACTTTTGTAGACGAGAATAATAGAAATACTAAAAATGATTTCTTCATTGTCATATGCTTCGTGTGCTAGATTATTCAAATTTCTCTGAAAATCCCCAATGAAGAAATACATGGAAACATTGAATTGAACTACATAAAACCATGAATTTTAATGCTCTATAAGCATATTGCTCGAGGCATGACTTTGATTTTGAAAAGAGAATTTCCATCTTCCATTCAGAAATGCCTCTTCAACATAAAATACTACTAGGGCTCATTATTTTATTAGCCCCTATCTCGGCCAAATCGGAAACAGGTCTGAGCAGAGATTCTCTCGTTACAGCCATCAGTTACCTAGAAAAGCAGCCTGCTTCTATTAACAGAGATACCTTGTTGATGTTTTACTATAACGACCTTTGTGAAAAAAGTATTTTTAGTGGTGATTCCTTAGCAGATGTCCGATTGGAACAATTTAAAATAGCTCAAAGTACAAGCAAATGGCCTATTGCTAAAGCATTGTATTTAAGAGCCCTTGGCAAAAAACAAGATAAGCTTGGTGACTATCAAAAAGCCATAGGATACTACCTAGATGCTTTGCAAATCATGGAGAAAAATAACTCCAGTCAAGAGCACATCGTTTACACCAAAATTCTGCTTGGTTTTGTAATGCTCAATAGCGGTAATAAAAACGAATGTATCAAGCTTTTTAAAGAAGCAGAACCCGCAGCACTCAAACTTAAAAATAGCAGCCATGCCATTTGGATATTAGACTTTTACGCAGACAATACCCTGTTTAACGCCAAAGAAGAAAAGGGATATCTCGCTGCACTTGAATACTACAAAAGAGCGGAAGCTTTATTGCCAAAAAGCTTAATTGAAAATCAAATACCCAATAATTTACAGGGTCAAGCCAAGGTTTATCATTTGTTAGGCAATGAGAAAAAATCTGAAGAATATCTGGCGAAAGCATTATTTCAAGCAAAGCGAATCCCGAACTACTTTGTACAGTTTAATATCTATACCGACTACGCAGAAAATGCATTAAAAAAGAAGGCATTTAACCAAGCTATTCAATATCAATTAAAAAGTATAGCTGCGGCAGAGGACTTAGGATATCTTGAGTTTATAAATAGAGGATATCACAACTTATATGGCGTTTATAAAGCCGCAGGAAACGACTCAAAGGCTTTAGAAACTTTAGAATATTATAATATCCTTGAAGACAGCCTCATGCGGCAAGAAGTAAACGAAAAATATGCGGAACTAGAGGCTCAATATGCATTTGAAAAACAACAGAACAGGATTCAAGAGTTAGAGAACAAACAACTTCAATACTTACTCTGGACTTTGGGAGCAGCTCTTATTATTGGTGGTTTAATTGGTTTATATCTTCTTCGTAATTCAAGAAGACTCCGCTCGCTTAACCATTTACTTTCAAAGCGAAATAAAGATATAGAAGAGGCTCTAGACACTGGAAAGATACTGGAACAAAAAAGAATGTCAAGAGAACTTCATGACGGTGTGGCTACTAAAATAACAGCTCTAAAATGGAAAGTTGAAGCCAATGAGCAGGACATTAATGCCCAAGTATATCAGTCTGTAGTTAAAGACCTTGAAAAACTTTATGAAGAAGTAAGGTTCATTGCCCATAACCTCAGACCTTTGGAGTTTCTTGACTTGGGTTTGAAAAAAGCTATTGAAAACCTATTTGAAAACCTCAACAAACAGTCTAAAATGAGTTTCAAATGCTAGGTTGCAGATGAAATCAATCAGATAGATAAGCCCCTCCAATATCACATTTTCCAAATAGTCTTAGAGCTTTGTATTAATACAAAAAAACATTCCAATGCCTCTGAAGTAAATTTAGATTTATCTGTGGATAAAGGTGTTCATCTTAACTTTAAAGATAACGGTAATGGTAAGTACTCGGAAACGTCTAAAGCTGGAATCGGGCTCAAAAGCATGGAATCCAAAGTACACAAATATGGAGGGCAGGTATCGATTAAGAAAGAGGAAGGATTCCAGGTCATTATAACCCTTCCTTTAGCCAATTAATTTATGCTGCATAGCATACTTCAATATGCCAATTGAGTTTTTTACGCCTAGTTTTTTCAACACATTATGACGGTGCTTTTCTACCGTTGCTACACTCACAAATAACGCTTCAGCTATTTCCTTGGTAGACATTTCCTTTCCAATAAGCTCCACTACATCTATTTCACGACTGGTTAGGGCTTTTGTTTCATGATGTTCGTCCAGAAAGTTTTGCTGACCAACACCAGAAGGATTTAGTAACTCCGTCAGTACAGATTCGCTGACATACCTTTTACCTGATGCCACAGTTGAAATAGCCTCTTTGAGTTCTGATTTAGAAGCCTTTTTCATAACATATCCCAAAATACCAGCCTGAAAACCTTCTTTGATGGTATCATAATCTTCCGCTACCGTAAGCATCAAGATTTTGGACTTAGGTTTTGCCTTTCTTAGTTTTAAGGTAAAGGAGCTACCGGTCATTTCGGGCATATTATAATCCGTAATAATGAGGTCAAAATCTTCAACAGTACAAGCGTCTAGTGCCTTCTCTGGATTATCAAAACAAGAAACACTCGTCACCCCTTCCAATCCTCTTAAAAGAAGTGAAAGACTTTCAAGAATTAGTTGATGATCATCAAGAAGGGCAATTGTCATGGATACAGCTAGTTACTGAAGTTGAAAATAAAGATTTTTTGACAGACTTTTCAGTAACCAATGTATGATTCTTTTAAATAACACTCATTAAGTATCTTACTTTCAAATGAATAATCGTGTATTCAAGTCTCTTTCGTTATTTAAAAAAGTCTCGACTCTCCCTGTTCAAATAATACAATTTAGTCTTAATTGGTAGGGGAAAACAAACCTACCACCCCTGATGGAGCTAAAAAGTATGCACCAGTTTCTACCAAAATACTTTTGGCTTCTGCTGTAGTTGTTGGAGCTATTTCACATCTTTCGCCATTCGGGATTATGACTTTATCACAGGCTCTTGGCACTTCGTTATTTGACCAGTTTTCTGGGGTATGCCAGTCTGAATTTATGGAGCCCATAAAGCTAACGGTTGCCGAAGGTGCCGAAGCACAGTTCCAAATCGGGTTTTTATAAAATGGTAAAGTGAGTAGTCTGGCTGAACACTCTCCCAGTTGGTAAGTGACAAATACGGTGTCTTCCCTAACAGCAGCCGCATTAGGTTTCCAAAAGTTATTATCGTTATCTAAATCTCCCCCTGACACCAAAACCCCATTTTCTTTAACCTCAATATTTAAGAGATAAGGAGCAGCACTAGGGTCAAACCCTACGAATAAAGGACTTACCGCTTGCCCATCTACTATTTCATTGGGGTTCTTGCTGAAGATTAAACCTTCATTGTCAAATTGGTTTAAATAACCAGAAGGCAAACCATTCTCGAGTAAGGGAGAAGAAAGATAAAGAGCCCCTGTATTATAAAAATCTGTGGCAGCTTGTTTATCAATACCCTCTATCTGCATATATCCTATATTATGAATTAAAGTACCAGATGCTCCACTTAACTCCAAAGAATCTAACATCACAAAATCCGAACATTCATCATTAAACAAGGTATTTTTATCCCCTAGTATCAAGGCCTTTGAAGCGACTGTGCTACCCGCTCCAATATTTAATTTGGCAGATTTTATGTTCTCTATTGTGGTCGTATTTGAACTGATAGCCATGGAAGAAAGCCCCGTTTTATAGTAGTTCTGAATGTTTATTGTTCCTGCATTTGACAAGTTCCCTCCATCCACCAATTTAATACCTTCCCTGGCATTATTCAAGTCTAGGTTTATCAGACCATCATTGCTTAGGCTCGTTGCGGCAGCTAAAAGAGAAATGGCGTAGACTCCTTCAAGAGCCGTGGTTGTAGAATCTACATTCTGTATGACCCCATTTTCATGATTTATAAGTTCGGCATTACCACTTAGTACAATGTTATCTGCGGCAGCATATTTGAAAGAAACCTGACCCTTATTATTAAATGTGCTATTGGTACCTAAGCTTAAACTTGAAACAGAAGAACTCCTCAAATCAATAATTCCTTTGTTTTCTAGTTTCCCTGAAAGCGACAGCGAACCATAGCAAGTCATGGTACTGCCTGTCTGGTTTAAAAAACCTATGCTTGAACCTATACTTGCTTTTCCATCAAAAACTATAATTCTCTCGTTCAAACTATTTGTGCCGAATATTTTTGCCGAAAATAGCCCGCCAGCAGAAATATGGAGCTTCCCAAAATTGCTTAAAGAAAGTCCATCCAAACCATCATTGGCGTAATTATAAATAAATATATCTCCTTGATTAATAACAGAGCTACTGGGTAAGCCATTTATACCATCATCACCGGTATTGCTTATTTCTAAATGGTCATCTTCTCCTATTATTACAGCATTGGTTCCTTCCATCTTTATTCCGCAACCCGAAACATTTCTAATTTTCACATTACTATTTATGTAAAACCTAGCTTCATTTTGCATGAGAACGCCATGCGTAGTGGAGCATCAATTACAAACTCATAAATGGGCGTAGTTTGATAAGTTAAAGCAGCATTATTCTTAAGAACAAGCCCTCTTATTTCAACGCCACCCGTAGCCCAAACACTATCGTTATCTATAACCGCGATATGAAAAGATTGTGGTACACCTATAGGATCCCAATTATTGGGGTCACTCCATGAAATTCCATTGCCATTGGCAGTCCAATAAATCTGAGCATTACTTAACATACAACTAAATAAGAGCATCAGGAAAAGTATACATTTCTTCATTTTATAACTAGTTAAAGGGATTTACATCTAAAACGGCACCTTGTCTAGCCTCAAAAATCCCATTTCCTAAAGTCTCTATACTATGAGCTCTAGCCTTGGTGTCCTCCGGAATTATTACTCTATAATTCATCATAACTTTAGTACATCCATCTGGTACAATTTCTTCTACCCAACTCTCTGGTGTTTGCCAACCACTCCCATAAACATAACCTGTAGGATGTAAGGTAGCCGTCCTATAAACACCTCCGCAGTTTGGCGATTGCCTCACAGGTATTTTCAGTATCGTTTGACAACCTTGCCCATAGCTAACTGGGGCATAAAGTGTGTCTAAGTTAAGACTGCTTTGATTCACCAAAATGGTGTTACTTGCCGTAGTGAAATAGGCCGCTACGGCGTTTAGGCTTTCATTATTGTATAAATTTGTGAGCTTGAAAGGAGCTCCGCTAGTTTCATAAGCGGCATTTAGTTCTTTAATTCCATAGGAAGGCTTTCCATTTATAATCCCTGTTATTAAGCCATGGTTTTCAAAAAACTGCCCTTTTCTGATACCCACTCGATTTTCTAATACACCATAGTTTTTAATCCTAAAATTGGATTTATTAGGATCTGAACGGCTCAAAAAACCATAATTGATGGTTTGAGATACAAAGCTCCCAGTCGTTTTTATATAACCACATATTTCATTTTCGGTAATGTAATTTTGATTTGCCGTATCAATTAAGATCACGCCTCCACCCTTATTAATGATCCCTCCCGTAAGTGCGATATCACAATGCTTCACTTTGACATTCCCGTAATTATGCAAGGGACCAGAAATAGCAGTTTGTGCAACAGAAATAATAATGTCACCATAATTGGTACAATCGTCTGATATCTTCAAGCCGACATTGACCGAATCCGCAGCAATTAAAGCGTTTTGATTGTTGTAGAAATACATTGGATTCGTAGTAGGACTGATTAAAAGATAATTAGAGACATTATGCCCCAAAATTTCGCCATGATTTGTGAGAGACGAAGTCTGAATCCCTTTATCCAATTCTTTCATATCTATAAGCCCAGAATTAATGATATTTACGGCTATGATAGGGTAATCGCAGGAATCTAAAGTCAGTGAGGCACCAGAATTGTTCAAAAATTGGCTAAATTGTGTCGTACCATATGTGCTGTTTTTGAAGTGTATATTTCCATTATTTTCTAAAATTCCGGCCGTGTAATTTTGCGTTCTGAAACCGTAATTGGCGTGATTGACAATAACGTTTCCATCATTTCTTACATTCCCTGAAGTATTTATGGCGTAAGCGGATATTGCGTCAAAATCCATTACACCATTACTCATATTATAAGTATGATAAGTGGCACCTCCCGTATAATTAATACCTGTTTCCGTATTTTTTATAGTTAATAAGCCATCATTTACTAAAGAATCCGGAGTCGAGAAAAGGATGGCGTTTACAGGGGATGAATTAATGGTTATGTTCCCTTTATTTATAATTTTAAAACTGGCTAAAATAGAGCCCTGTTGGGAAGTTATAAATTCATAATCCGTTGAATCAATCACAATTTCACCCCCCAGTTCATTCACAATATAGGTATCCACTATTTGCCCTTTAGGAATATGAATGAAACCACTATTCACAAGTGTATCAGCTATCAGTTTATTTAATTCTAACAGTTCCCCATCGTTTATGAGTTGTCCGCCAGTGATAAATATAAGGTCACCTTTAATCACTCCTGTGGCCGAATTCTCCAGTCTTTGAGCTCTTAACTGAGGACCTTTGAAGTTAATCACACCCTCATTAAAAAAGTCATTGGTGTTACTTAAAATAGATACCGAAGATTTATCTAATACCGCTAATTCTCCCTTATTTTCTAATTTTCCATTATTCAAAATACCATAACTCCCAGAAGTTATACCAACGGAGTCAATAGTCAGCACGCCTAAAAAATCATTCAAAACCTCTCCAGTACTATTAATCTCTATAGCATTTAGTGAACTATAGTTCATATGGCACTCGCTATTATTATAGAACAGGCCATTTGTAATTATTGGATAATTAACATCCATAAACACTAACTCTCCGCTACCTATATTACGAAATGCAGACCCCGAAATGAGATTATAAACACCAATATTACTTTCAGAAATATCAAGTGTTCCCGAATTAATAAAACTAGATGAAGCCAAGGTATTATAGATACCAATTCCTCCGGTCCCATTATCCTTGGCCAAATCCATACTACCGGAATTGATAATTTTACCTTCGTTTATGAAAAAGCCATTGCTCGATTTAATGATGCATTGGTTTGTATTTTTAAATCGGCTGTAACTTCCAGTATTCAATATTGCCACGGAGGTAGCGTAATCGATGCTTAGGGTTCCATTATTAATAAGTGAATCCGTGTTGTTTTCATTTATAATTCCTTTGGGGAAGGTTCCTTGAATTAAAATAGTACCAGAATTCACGGTTTTAGAAGAAGTATGAATTCCACTCGCCACTGGGGAGTTAATGGAAATATAGCTGGTATTTGTAAAATCATTGCCGCTTAGTAAAATGCCTGTATCACCTGCATTATTAAGGTACATGTTTCCCGAATTTATAACGGTTCCGGCAGTCGACTTAAAATCTGAATCTATTGAATTGGTAATGGTGAGCGAACCGGCATTCTTAAAATAAGCCGTATTCAAAACGCCATCATCCGTCCCGTTTATTTGGTTAGAACTCCCACTATATGTTTCAAAATGTGCACCTGTTCCCATGTTATAAACACCTTGAAGACCTGCAGTCAAAATACTAAAGGTTTCGTAGTTCTTAAATTCACCAATATTTTTGACACCGTAGTCGGTAGAAGAATTGACCGCAATTGACCCGTAATTTATAATTACGCCATCGTTTCCAATACCACTTTCTAGCGAATTTTCTATAAGAAGTAAAGGAATATCAGCGTCTGGCTCTAAAAGCACAGTACCGGTAACCGATATACTTAAACCCAAGTCCGAGGAATTATTTACTTCCAGAAAACCAGCATCAAATATCCTTATGGTACCGTCATTTAGGCTGACACCATTTGCACCACTTTGGTTAATATCTATTTTGCCCATTATAGTAACATAAGCCTCATCATCTACATGGAATCCATCACTTGTAGCATTGGATATAGTGAGTATTACCCTACCATTGACATCAAAAGTAGACTCCTTAGAATTCCCTTTTACCTCTAAGCTTTTTACGTTGGCATCTTTTTCTAAAATCACCTGACCATTGTCAATGACCACATCGCAGATAGCACAGGGAATCGTGTTTGTATCCCAGTTATCTGGGTCATGCCAAGTCTTCTTATCACCTCCACCATCCCATGTAATAGTTTGTGAAAAAACGCAAAGAGGTAACAAAAAAATCAGGATAAAAACTTTCATAGTATCGGGCTAATTGAATTACAAGCTATGAATCCATTCACCTACAGATAGCTTTAATGTAATGATGGTCGGAAATAGTGTATAAATGGCATTCCTCTTGTGTAGACCGCACTACTCCATGGGGTCAAATAAGCCAACTATTCCCGAAGGAGCTAAAAAGTAAGCACCGGTTTGCACCAAAATGCTCTTCGCTTCTACTGTGCTCGCTGAGGATATTTCACATCTTTCTCCATTAGGAATGATGACCTCATCGCATTTCCGTGGTATCTGAGCAGGAGACCAATTACCCGCTGTGTGCCAGTCTTCTGATACATTCCCTGTAAAGGTGAGAACCGTTGGAGATGGGCAGTCAGAAAATGATAAAAATGGTATATGCAATGACCTAATCTCACAACCCGAACCGTTCGGCCTATAATTGAAAAATATAGAATCTTTCCCCGCCGCAATGGCAGGGGGAGTCCAGGAATTTGAAGCTGTAATTATCTGACCCGCTGGCGTAAGCAGACCACTGCCATTTTTAACAAAAACACTACCTCCTGTAATATCAGCATTGCTGAAATTGGCAGCCCTGATAATTGGGTTAACCGTAAGCCCTGTGACTATTGGAGCTTGCAAGGGATGATAAACTAGCCCAGAATTAGAAATAAGATTAATAATGGACGATGGCGAATTTAAAGCTAACGCTGAATCCGCCATATAAACTGCCCCAGAATTTGAAAATACAGCATTGGTTGCCTTAGAGAATCCTTCAATTTGAAAAAAACCTGAGTTTGTAATACTCGTGGCTATAGTTCCTTTTAATGCCAAGGAATCTTCCAAAATAAAATCGGCACAGGCGGCATTAGTCATTTTCACCCGAGAGTCCATCTCTAAAGCTAGGGCGGTAGAAGTAGCTCCTTTTCCTATCTTAAAATAAGCCGTATCTGCATTTATAAGCACAATGGAATTAACGCCATTTGCTGCATAGGTAAGACCCTTATTGTAAAAATCTCCAATATAAAAATCACCCACATTTTCTATTATGGCCCTGTTACTTACTTTAACTCCTTCTCGCTTGCCCATTATGGACAAATTAACAAGACCATGATTAGTAATTTTGGTATCTACACCATCCATATTTATGATATACTTACCCGGTAAAGTACCCACAGCAGCATTTGCTAATAGAATTACACCATCCTTCGTATTGAAAAGTTCATAGGCATTTTGAATAACCAAGGCATCTGTATTACTAGCTTTTAAATTTATATCTCCCTCATTTGTAAGCATATTGTTGGTACTTAAAATAAGCCCAGTTCCCGTAGAATTATAACAGTTTAATTTGCCCTGATTAAAAAAGTCACAAATTATATTCAGCGTGCCGTATGTTCTTATTTCTGCTGAGGAGGTGTTTATAAAAGAAGTGCTATTTTGGATAGAGATACCATCTTCTGCAACAATTTCTCCTTCATTTAACCCATTAGAACCTGTTATTACCATAGAAGAACCTACGGTGTTTTCTATCTGAATATAACCTTTGTTGGTAAAACTATTCACCTCTATGCCATTAGTTCCTATGTTCTCAATATAGAGCTGCCCTTCGTTAAAAAAGAAATCGCCTGGCACACCGTTTATTCCAGCACTGTTTGCCTCATTTATATATAATAAACCCTCGGACCTAATAATTAATGAGCCATTGGCCTGTAAATCAACAGCATTTAGTGCAGACTTAAGAATATGCATTTCACCGGTCACATATAATTTGGCGGAGCCATCAATTATCACGCCTTCTCCTGTACTGTTTTCAACGGTGAAAATGTCAGACGAATTGCTGGACACTTGTACCAAAATAGCTCCTGGCAGTAACTCCAGACTTCCGATGAGTACCTCCTCCGAAACTATGACACTGTCACCTTCTATTTGAACCAAATCTTCTTTTTCTGGAAGTGCATCTGCTACCCAATTTTGAGGATCTCCCCATTTTAAACCATCACCATCACCGTCAGAATCGCCATCCCAGACGCTGATTTGGGCATGGCTAACAAAAGGAAGTAATATTAAAACAAAGAGTACTTTTTTCATCATGACATACACAAATGATACAGAATATCAAGCTATGAAAACCCTTCCTAGCAGACTTAAAAACTTTGTGGTTGGTTGTGTTTTCTGTGTGGATGGATAAAATAGAATTAGCAATTAAATTCCTCATTTAAAAATCCATTTATAAAAGTTCTTTATGAAGGTTTATATTATCATGAACTATATACAACTAAAGAGCTGCAGTAAAC
>NZ_JBSRVI010000120.1:0-10834 GCF_055134445.1 Arcticibacterium sp. | reverse complement strand
TGTGCTCTTCCGATCTATACTTTTGCAAAAAAAAAGCCTCCTTGAAGCTTAAATTACTTTTTCTATTACTCATTTTTCAATCTGCTCTTGGTGCAAAATCAGGACCAGAAGAATCGTATTATGTCGTTAACAACCTTTCTAAGGATTGGCATGTTTATGACCAAGAAAACGAAACTTTTCTACCTTATATTTCTGGAATTACGGGTTCAAACGCTGCCCATACCGTCATTTTTGATGTAAAAAAATATAAACACGCCAGTTTATTAATAAGAACAAGCGTACCCCATAGCTACATTTTCATTAATGGTCTGCTTTATAAAAACCTTGTTGCAGAACAATGGCTTATAATACCTATAAGTGAACTGAGCTCTTTTGGTGGAGAAATAGCTGTCTCTTTTTTTGGCAGTACTAATCCAGCTTATAAAGAAATTTTCATTGGCTCCAAAATTTACAACTCGGTTCAAAGCACTGGAATTATCAGAGACAACATACTTCATATGAAAATGAGAAGCCTCCTCCCTCATTTTGATTTTTATATCTTGGTGTTAACACTTATTCTAGTTTTCATAACTGCATCTTCTTCCATTAACCCGAAAGCATTTAACGAGTACTTTAATTTTAAGGACATTTTTACCGTAAAAATCAGAGACACTAGACTACTCATTAGCAAACCTTTAAACCAAATAAACATCACTTATGTGGTTTTATTGAGTTTGGTTTCCAGCTTTATATATATACTATTAAGAGGGAAAGGAATCTTCATATTCCAAAACCAATTTCCTAAAATTGAAAGCCTCTCTGGTTTAGCATTTTCTTTCGTTTTCTTAAGAGCCGTACTTATATGCCTAGCAGGATACTTCGGAAAATATTTTTTACTAAACATTGTAGGTAACCTTTTCGGGCTTGAGAAATCCATAAATATTCACTATTTCAAGCTAATTCAGTTCAATTTGGTTTTCTATTTATTGGCAAGTATTACGCTTTACACCCTTATCCTATCTCATCCATTAGAGCAGCCTAACTATGCTACCTTGGTACTCGTAACGGCTGTTTTAATCTATATGGTTAGAACCATTATTGTTTACTTTACCATTTTAAAAAGTACAGATATTCAAAGTCTTTATTTATTTGCATATCTTTGTGTCGTTGAAATATTGCCAATATTCATAGGTATTAGATTTGCCTTCTAGATTTAAATAACATGGAGAGTGATGAAAAGGCTAAGTCAATAACGGTTATTTCAGTAAAAACAAATTCTTGCTTAATATCCTGAATTTCGTTAACCCATTTAACAATAAAAATACGCTACTCTAGAATGAGTCAAAATTTAGAGCAAGACCAAATGCAAGAAAGGAATAGAAAGGTAGAAAGTATTTTAGTAACCTTATCTGATCCTATCAAAGCAGGAAAGAACAGTACACCATACGATAGACTAAAAGAAGACTATGGGATTAGGGTGGACTTCAGAAACTTTATTGCTATTGACGGTTTGTCCGCTAAAGAGTTTAGAAAACAAAAAGTAGATATACTTAGTCATACAGCAGTCATCTTTACAAGTAGACATGCCATTGACCATTTCTTTAGGCTTTGTGCCGAATTAAGGATTGAGATGCCCATTGACATGAAATACTTCTGCATTTCAGAACAAACGGCCAACTATCTTCAAAAGTACATTACGATAAGAAAACGTAAGATTTTCTTTGGAGAGAGAACCGCCATGGATTTGGAGCCTTTTATATTGAAGCATAAGAAAGATAAATATCTTTTCCCATGTTCAAATATCAGAAATGACTCCATTCCTGACATTATGGAAAACGCTGGCATTCCATTGACAGAGGCTATTATTTATGAAACAGGCCCTGCAGATTTATCAGATCTGACAGATGTTTTCTATGACGTGATTTGCTTCTTTAGTCCGTCTGGAGTTCAGGCACTTGTCCAGAACTTTGAGGGTTATCAGCAGAAGAAAACGAGATTGGCGGCTTTTGGGCCAACCACAGCTCAAGCGATTCTGGACGAAGGACTTATTCTTGACATACAAGCCCCGCTTCCAAATGCTCCTTCTATGGCCGGTGCTTTAGAACTCTACATTAAAGAGGCCAACGGTTTATAAATGAATTAAAACAATATCTTTTATTAAAACGGTCTCAAATTATGCTTCCCAAAGATTTTATGTTGATAAAATTTGTTATCCTTGTATAATTGGAATTACTTCGAGTCGTTTTATTAAAAACATTAAATTTTTGAATAAACTGTCGAGCTTAAGAAAACTGTTATTGGTCATGGCTTTAGGCCTTTTTGGACAATACTCCTTTGCCCAGTCAGACCCTCAGTTTACGCAATATGTTTTTAATTCTTTCTATCTAAATCCTGGTGCAACTGGTCTAGGGGGAAAAACTAATATCTCTGCGTTTTATAGGACACAATGGACGGGATATACAGGAACAAGTGGCTCTGGTGGTGCTCCTCAAAGTCAATTACTATCTGCTTCTATCCCTATTTCTCAGCTACAAGGTGGTGTAGGTATCTACTTTATGAATGACCAGATTGGTGGTGGAAACAGCAATCGGGAAATCAACCTATCCTACGCTTATCATAAAAGGATAGCAAATAACATTCTTGGAATTGGTATTTCATCTGGCTTATATTCAAGATCGTTAGACGGAGGAGAGTTTATTCCCCGAGAACCTGATGATAGTGCCATACCAACCAGTAAGATTAGTGAATCTCATGTGGATGTAAGTGCGGGTATATATCTTTACAACCCTTCGTATCAGTTGGGATTATCTGTAAAGCATATTAATCAACCATCTTTTGGATTCTCAACATTGACGGGTAAAAACCCTTTAAATAGGAGTTTATATTTGAATGGTAGTGTGCTAATTGGACTTTCATATACATTGGATTTTACCCCAATGTTTGTTATAAAAAGTGATTTTAAAACGGTGTCGCCAGAAATTGGAGGTTTGCTTTCTTATAACTCCTCCTACTGGGCTGGCTTAAATTACCGTTGGCAAGATGCGGCTTCTTTCCTAATAGGTGGAAACTTCCTGAATAATAAGGTAAAATTAGGGTATGCTTTTGATTACGTGGTGTTTGGAGATCTAGCAAAGGCTCCCACGTCTCATGAATTTATGCTTTCCTATACCTTAAGTGCCCCACGTTCGGGAAAGAAATCTATTATTCGTACTCCGCGATATAGATACTAATAATGAAACTAGACTTGAATGCGACTAAATCCGTAGATAGAAAAAATCATTATTAAAAATTGAATTCAGATGGCATGATTTATGCAAATTGAACTCTTGAAAATAGATTACGTCCATAGAAAACCGCTTTGTGTATTTTCTTTGAACTTTAACTTATTTTCACAATAATAAAGAAACAGACAGCGTTTTTAGTCTGTTCTTTAGGACTTAACAGGCTTTATATACTAATAATTAATTTCTTGTTTATATGAACAGGCGTCTATTTAAAACATTATCGAAGACTTTGCTAATAGCAGTACCCGTGCTATTTACCATGCAGAGTTGTAGCTTCCTTAACAAAACCATGGAAAAAGTGGGTATAGGCAAAAAAGGAGGTGATATCGCTGGCGATGGACTGAGTGGCTTGGCCAATGGGGAAATTGTGGCCACAGCCAGAAAAGGATATAAGCAAACTGCACCTTCTGGAATGGTATTGATACCTTCTGGTTCTTATATCATGGGGCAGGCAGATCAAGACATTCTATCTTCTAGAGTCTCTATGAATAAAAGGGTTACTATTAATCCTTTCTATATGGACGACACGGAAATAACCAATTACGAGTACAGGACATTTGTAAACTATATGTTTGCAGATTCGGTATCTGTACTTGGAGAAGAATATATTACTTCAAAATTATCTCCTGACAGTACGGTATGGAGTAGAGATTTCTCCTATCATAACGGAGACCAAATGACGGAGTATTATTTCTCTAGTCCGGCTTTTGATACTTATCCAGTAGTGGGTGTGAGCTGGGATGCCGCTCAATATTTCTCAGAGTGGAGAACAAAACAGTACAACGCATATAGAGAAGAAAACGGACAATTTAAATCGCCAAGATTTAGACTACCTTCTGAGGCTGAATGGGAATGGGCTGCTAGAGGTGGTAAAGAAGGAGCTAAATACCCTTGGGGTAATCCTTATGTAGCCAATGGCAAAGGATGTTTCTTAGCCAACTTTAAACCATACAGAGGAAATTATAGAGCAGACGGATACCCGTACACCGCACCTGCAAACTCTTTTAATCCAAATGATTTTGGTTTATTCAATATGGCAGGAAACGTGTCTGAGTGGACACAAGATGCCTATTCTGAGTCATACATGCCTATCACTTGGGATTTAAATCCAGTATATGATGACCCAGACGAGCCAAGAAAAGTGATTAAAGGTGGTTCTTGGAAAGATGTAGCTTACTTTTTAGAGACAGGTACAACTACTTTTGAATATAGAAGCACAAGACGTTCTTATATCGGTTTCAGAAACGTAGTGGATAGACTTGGTTCTATACCAGGAAGAGAATAACAATAATTTTAAGCGGCTTAAAACCCGCTTTTTCTAATTCATAAAATAAACCAAATTCATATTATTTAATTAACTTTCTAATGGCAGCAAATAGAGAACCTAGCATTTTTTGGGATAAAATAATTCCTTTCTTTTACGGACTTGGAGCGGCAGTAGTAATTGTCGGTGCGTTAGGTAAAATTCAACATTACGATTGGGCTGGTGTAGCTTTACCAATTGGTCTTGGTACTGAGGCACTCATCTTCTTGATTTATGCTTTCCAGTCTGTCTTAAGACCAGATGAAGATTATAAATGGGAAAAGGTTTATCCAGAATTAGATGAGACTTACACGGGAGCTCCAAGAGCTACTAGCTCTGTAGCCAATGCAGGTCTTACTTCCAAAATGGACGACATGCTCGCTAACTCTGGCATGGACAACGAGATTTTTGATAATCTTAAAGTTGGTTTTAATAAACTAACGAGCACCGTTAGCAACCTTGGTGAAATATCTGACGCCACAGTAGCTACTGGAGAATATGCAGCAAATGTAACTCTAGCATCGAAAAAAGTTGGTGAAATGAATAATGCCTATGGCGTGGCTGTAACAGCTATGAACAGCATGGCGGATGCCACTAAAGATGCTCAAGAATATAGAGATCAATTTCAAAAAATCACTCAGAACATGGGTGCTTTAAACGCGGTTTACGAATTAGAGCTTCAGGATACCAATAAGCATCTTAAAGCAATGAATTCTTTTTACAGCAATCTCTCTTCTGCGATGTCTGATATGTCTGAAGCTTCTAAGGATACTCAGAACTTCAAACAAGAGCTTAACAAGCTTACAAATAACCTTACTTCGCTGAACTCTGTATACGGAAGTATGCTTTCAGCAATGAAAGGTTAGAAAAGAGACCTCTAAAAGAAATACTAAACCGTTTAAAACAAAGATATTATGGCTGGTGGAAAAGAATCACCTAGGCAGAAGATGATAAATATGATGTACCTGGTGTTGACAGCAATGTTAGCTTTACAGGTCAGCAATTCGATTCTTCAGAAATTCCTTACAATTGATAATAGTCTTATAGCAGCAAATACTCAAGCAAATACCTCCAATGCAAGAATCATAGAATCTATGAAAGTTGCAGTGGATAAAGCTGGAAACAAACCAGAGTATGTACTTCTTTTACACGCTGCCGATAGTGTAAGAAGTTCTACTTCTAGGATAAATAGCTATATAGAAACTTTAAGAACAAGAATTATACAGGAAGCTGGAAAGGGTATTGACCCAGAAACCAACCAAATTATAAATCTTGCCGAGGAAGAGAAAATATCTAACATTTTTGTAGGTAGTGGAAACAAGAAAGATGGTGAAGGTTATAAACTGCAAAAGTTACTAAGAGCGTATTCCACTGGAATAGCTAAGTATACCAAAGGTGCGGTTACTCTTTCAGATTTAGCACCGGATGCAAAAGACGACCCTGCATTTAGTGGAACTAAAGACCCAGGTGAACTAAACAAAGATTTTGCTCAGGTCATGTTTTTAGCTACTCCTGTGCCTGCTGCATTAGCTTCTTTAAGCCAGAAACAATCTGAACTAAGAAGACAAGAGGCAGAAGTGTTAAGTCACCTTGCTCAACAAGTTGGAGCTAAAGAAATAAAATTTGATAAGATTTTTGCCGTAGTAATTCCAGATTCTAGAACGGTAGTGGCAGGACAAACATATAAGGCTGATGTGGCCATTGGAGCATACTCTAGTGCTATTACACCTAAAATCAGTATCAATGGCTCTCCTTTAGCTGTAGTAGATGGTAAAGGAACTTATGAGACTAGAGCTCAAGGTGGAGAATATGATTCAAACGGACAATTAAAAAGAACTTATAAAGCGACTATCTCCTATCCGAAACCAGACGGTTCAACAGAGTTAGTAGAGCAAGAAGAAACTTATACGGTACTTAAACCATCTGTACAACTAGAGTCGGCTTCATTGCCAGCACTTTATTTCAGATGTGCCAACAAACTTCAAACCAGCTCTCCAGGACTAGGCGTTCTATTTAAGCCTACTTTTAGTGGTCAAGGTGCAGACTTTATTGCTGGTGGAGGAGGTAACGTAACGGTAGTGCCTAATGCTAATAAGGTGGTACTAAACGTAAACAATGATGGGATAAACTTACAATCTTTCCCTTTTAAAGTGAGACGTGTACCTAAGCCAACTATTCAAGTATTGGCTAATAATGCACCAGTAACAGATAATGTTAGCCAGAGAGGCCTTTCTGCTTCATCTGTAAGAACAATAAACGTTGTAGCTATATCAGATGAGGATTTTAAAAATAACAATCCCGAAGATGCTAGTTTCAAAGTTACAGACTATGACGTTTTCTTAGCCTCTGGGGTTAGACCTAAAGGAAACTTGAAAGGAATCAGCGGAAATCAAAGTTTAAATGACCTTGCACGCAATGCTGAGCCTGGAGATCGTTATGTTATTACTATTAATAAAGTAATGCGAAGAAACTTTAAAGGAGAAACCGAAGAAGTCAATGTTGGAGAGATGACCGTTCAGATTCCTTTGAAATAATTTTAAATTAAATGTCAATGAAAAAATTCAAATCGCTAGCTATTTTGACTGGTTTAATTATCAGTCAGGTAGCCTTTGGTCAGGAAAAATCGGACAATGGGCTCAATCCATTGTCATTACGCCCAATTCATGAATCAAACGTGGCCTACAAAGTGGGTTTATGGAGACGAGTGGATTTGAGAGAAAAACAGAATCAGCCTCTTTTTGCCAATAATAATGAGATCACTAAATATCTTATTGAAGGTGTCAAATCAGGTATTTTGGATGCATACGCGGAAGATAATTTAGAAGAAAGATTAACTTTAGACGAGTTTAACCAACGCATGTTTAAGCGTTTTGAAGGTGGCGGCCTTTCACAAGAGGAACTAGACGCTGGATTTGGAACAGAAGATGCTGCAGCAGACGATGGATGGGGAGAGTCTACATCTACTGGCGGAGACGCTGGATGGGGTGAAGAAACAACCACTGAAGATAACACGCAAAATGGAAAAATAACCACAGCAAATGCTTCTCAAGCACCTTCGGATGGTTACGAAATGTTCCCTAATGAATTCTACCTTTTAGAGTTAAGAGAAGATTGGATTTTTGACAGACAACGTTCTCGTCAGTATTTTGATATTCAAACTATCAGTATCAAGATTCCTGCAGAAGCATCCACGGATGGTCTGGAGAAAACTTTAGCCTCTTTTAAATATAAAGATTTAGAGCATTTCTTTAAGAATAATCCAAATGCAGTATGGTATAATGAGGCCAATACAGCCAAACATATCAACCTTGCAGATGCTTTTGAATTAAGATTATTCCATGGTCGTATCGTTAAAAAGTCTAATTCAATGAATAAATATTTAGACGAACAATACAAATCACCTAAAGAGGCTCTTAACAAATCTCAAGCACTGGAATATGAGCTTATTGAATTTGAGCATAACCTTTGGGAGTTCTAAATATAGCAACCATCAAGAAATCAAAATCCTTGCTCTAACGAGTGAGGATTTTTTTTGTTTAATGGATATCCCAAAAGAAGGGGTAAAAACTTTTAGCCTTTCTATACAAAAAAAGACAGCTCCTTTAATAGCTATCTCCTTTCCTATTTAAACCCGCTTTATGCATTAGGTAATCTCCCGATATTTATCGGGACCGCAACTAAATTGGTTCCCATCGGCAAGCTTAGGGTAACACAAATCAGTTCACTTCGTCAGGCTAAGTGCAGGCGTAAACCAATTTAAACTCAATCACCATAGCCCTTCGACATTAGCTCGGGGTAAACGCTATACTAATTTCCTTTATTGTCTGATTTATTGTGATTTAAAACTCATAACGATTCCCCAACGCATAATCCGAGTTAAATCAATATTAGATATCAAAATTAAACATATAAGACATCTTAAGTATCTCATCCGTAGCCATACCCACAAGACTTGGTGGCTTTATTCCAAACGCCGTCATATCCACTTCAAACCTCCCATAAATAGATAATTTACCGTTTTCAATCTTCTGCTCACCCGAAATGCTAAATGGCTTGGTTACCCCATGAAAAACTAACTTCCCATTGGCCGTGACTTTTTGACCATTATAAACCAGCTCCTCAGCAGAAAAAGTGACACTAGGATATTTCAAGGCTTCTGTAGCTTCTATCACATGAGAATCTCTATTAGAATTTCCGCTATCAAAACTATTTATCGCTGCTTTAACAGCTATAATCTCCAATTGTTGGCTCTCATCATTAAACACAGCAATACAATTAAAGTCTTTGGCAGAAGCTTCAAAACTATGCAAAGTATGATGCAAGCTATACATCAAAGATGAAGACTTCTTATCTGCCACAACCTTCCTTTTAGTCAATGGCTCAGCCATAAAACTACCAAGCATACAAAAACCAATGAGTACTAAAAAATTCTTTTTCATATTTCTATCATTTTAAAACTCAAGTTTGATGGTGACTATAGAAGCCGTGTAAACTGCAAAAGTACCTATGGCAGCCGCTCTGTGCCACTTTTTATCCACATTACCCCTACTCACCTGATTCGCCAAAATATTGGTCGCTATCATGCCTGTCATGTGTGTAATGGCCATCATTTTATGAAGTTTAATATTGTCAAACTTCTTTCTGTTGACCATTGGCGGTGGAGTAAATAAAGCCATTAAAGCACTTGTACCATAAGCTATATTGGTACCTAAAGCAACCTTTTGATGAGCATCACGAACGTTAAAATTACCATTATAAAGCTTCGGTCCTAAAATCGCTTGTGCTATCATTCCTCCTGCTGCTAAAAGACCGGTGGCTTGATGTATCTTGAACATATTTCTTCTTGCCTTTAACTCTCTTTCTCTACTTGCTGCTGATAATTCCTTAGGTGCAAAACCCACCTTCCTATATAAGCCATTTTGTCCCCAGAGCATACGTTGGGTAAAAAGCATTTTCTCTGGTAAGTAAACAGGTTCCGTTTCTTCGGCTTCCAAATCACCTAATAACTCATCCATAGATATCTCTTGAGCTAGAACCACAACTTGAATTCCAAAAATGAGAAACAGAAATAAAGCAATTCTTTTCATTTATACTTTGTTTAAACTTTCATAAATTAGGCAAATACTTTCAAAGCGTTTTTATCTGCGGCCAGTACTGTTTTAAAAATTGTTAGAGGAGCAGATGCAGGGTCCTTAGTTACGGCACCAGAAGAAGAAAACAAAGAGCCATGATTAGGGCACCTGAAGTCATTTGAATTAGAACGATATTCTATCTTCCTTCCTTCGAGTACATTTTTTTGATAAAGCTATAAAGTTCTTAGAGCCTGTATTCACAATTATAATGTCACCAGCATATTCAAATCCCCCATCCATAAGCAGTTTTGAGAAATTTGCATTTGTAAGATCAATTGTAAAGTCTATTGAAGAACCGGTACTAGTACCCACAATACCTGAGACAGCATTACCATCACCTGGATTTGTGCTATCTACTGGGTTCGGGTCATCTTCTGAGCTACATGACGCTAATGTACCCAAGCAGTAAAACGCCATTAAGGCCTTTGAACTCATCCCTAAAGTTTTCAAAAACTGACCTCTGCTTACTTCTTTGTTTTGCATATTTTTAAAATTTAAAATAATATGCAGCCAATACGAGAAAGGGAGAATAAAGGTTGTGCTAACTTAATTATTAAGTTGAATTTTAGTAGAAATAAAAAGTCCAGTAGTTAATAGTTTCACATTCCCTTAACCCACTTTCCTTATTGGCACTTTAAGAAACGTCTCTAAATAACTTCTCTTTTTGGAGGAAATAGCTTAAACCCATTGGCATCAAAAAAAGGAATGATCTTGGTACACCTTTTTTGCGTACCCTGATCATCCGTTTTGCGGTCAAAATGAAGAAAAACAAATTGGAGTTCTCTCGCTTCATTTAGGAACAATATGTTCAGATGAAAAGAAAGCTTACTGTATTGAAATTTTATTTACTAAAACCTCTGATTCCTAATGCTCGCCATGAGCAGCATCATACCCCAGAGCGAAAACCAAAGTTTCCAAAATACCTCCAACGATAAAGATGAACAAATCACCAAATACAGCTAAAATTGTAAGTATGGCTAGGTAAATAACAATCATTAACCAACTCGGAATTTTTGAAGATATACTTTCAGACATTATATACTAGTTTTAAATTTGAAACGAAGCTACGAAAATTAGTATTTCGAAAGAACGGAAAAAGTGATTTTAATTATTAATCGGGTTAAAAAAGGATAGAA
>NZ_JBSRVI010000119.1:0-17423 GCF_055134445.1 Arcticibacterium sp. | reverse complement strand
ATTCCTGGGCCTACGCTTAAATTTAGAGAAGGTGGCTATGCGGTAATTTATGTCACGAATCATATGGATGTAGAAACTTCTCTACACTGGCATGGCCTACTGTTGCCAAATTTCTACGATGGTGTCCCGTATCTTACTACGCCACCCATAATGCCTGGTAAAACGCAGAAATATGAGTTTCCTCTAGTCCAATCTGGTACTTACTGGTATCACTCGCATACCATGCTTCAGGAGCAGAGTGGACTTTTTGGGTCTATAGTGATAGAGCCTAAAGAAAAGACCTTGGATTATGATAAAGAATTGGTCTTGGTATTGTCCGACTGGACAAATGAGAAGCCAAAGAATGTATTAAGAAACTTAAAGCGAGGAAATGAATGGTATGGCATTAAGAAAGGAACAGCCACGCCTTTAAATCAAGTCATAGCTAGAAAAGGTTTAGGTGCTCAAGTTAACTTTTGGAAACAAAGAATGGAAGGTGCCGACATCGCCGATATTTATTATCCAGCGTTTTTATCCAATGGAGAAATCACAAGAGATTATCCTGAGTTTAAGCCAGGAGAAAAAATCAGGCTCCGTATTATCAATGGCTCGGCATCCTCACAGTTTTGGATGACTTTTGGTGGAGTAGACCCACTTTTGGTGTCTTCGGATGGTATGGATGTGGTGCCAGTAAGGAGAAACAAAACCTTCATTGCCATAGCAGAAACCTATGATTTTATAGTGGAGGTTCCCGAAAATGGGAAAATGGAATTTAGAGCGACGGCTCAAGACGGTTCAGGCAAAACCTCTGTCTATTTAGGACAGGGAGAGGTCATAGCTGCACCAGAAGTGATGAGGCCAGATAAGATCGGAATGATGAAGACTATGGCAAAAATGGACATGAAAATGGGTGCTCCAGCCATGAAAGCTAAGCCAAGTTTAGAAGAACCCGAAAAGATGAAGAACGAATGGGGAATGCGAATGGAAGATTCCAAAATGAAGATGGATCACGCTAAAATGGATCATTCCAAGATGGATATGTCAAAAGAAGGGGACAAGAAGGTGCCAGCAGGCGATTCCAAAATGAAGATGGATCACACTAAAATGGATCATTCCAAGATGGATATGTCAAAAGATGTTGACAAGAAGATGTCAGAAGGCGATTCCAAAATGAAGATGGATCACACTAAAATGGATCATTCCAAGATGGATATGTCAAAAGAAGGGGACAAGAAGATGCCTGCAGGTGATTCCAAAATGGAGAAGGATCACACTAAAAAGGAAAGTGCTATGGATATGGACATGTCGATGAATGATGACTATACGTACGATTATCTGAAGTCGCCAGTTCCGACGACTTATGATGCTGACAAACCCGTAAAAGAAGTTTTGCTGAATTTAACGGGAAATATGTGGCGATATATATGGAGTTTGAATGGAGTGCCGCTTTCTGAGGCAGATTTGATAAAAATAGAAAAAGGGGAGGTGGTAAGAATCACCTTGAACAACTTAACCATGATGCATCATCCTATGCATTTGCATGGGCATTTCTTTAGAGTGTTAAATACTAATGGTGATTATTCTCCTTTAAAACACACGGTCAATGTGCCACCCATGCAGCAGGTGACCATTGAGTTTGATGCCAGCGAAGATGGCGATTGGTTTTTTCATTGCCACGTTTTATACCATATGATGAGCGGCATGGCAAGGGTTTACAGCTATGGCACACCTAGAGATAGCCGATTAGCTCCCAATAGCCTAAATAAAATATTGAAAGAAGGTAGCCACTATTATAACTGGGGTACGTTGGACTTCACATCGCATATGACAGAATTAAACTTGGTAAGTTCTAATATAAGAAATCAATGGAATTTGGGATTGGAGTATGGATGGAATAAAAATATGGAAGCGGAGGTCAGTTATGAACGCTATGTGTCAGACTACTTCAGAGTTTTCGTTGGCGTCAATGCAGAAAACGAAAGTGAAAATAGTCTGGACGAAATCTCGACAACTGCTGTAGCTGGTATAAGGTATTTTACGCCCTATATGTTTAATCTGGACGTCAGGTTAGACAATCAACTAAGACCAGAGATTAGAATTAGTCGTGAAATAATGATTTTCCCTAGAACCAGCATTTTTGGAAATTATGAATACAAGGCAGATTTGGGTTTTGTGAATGACTTAAATAATGAAATGGGTCAAAAGAAATCTTATTTAGGCGAAACGACATGGTCTGTAGGTCTAGACTACCTCATCTCTAGAAATTTTTCTGCCACTGCCAGTTACGATAACCGATTTGGTGCTGGTGCAGGTTTAATGGTAAGGTTTTAACTATTATTAAAAGAAGATGAAAATGAATAATTATTTAAAATTTGGATTGATGTTATGCGTGTCTTTTGTAACCATGTATGTCATCATGTTTTTGAATGCAGATGTGTTTGAGCACGTTATGCTTAGTAATACACGTACGTACATGACTGTTTTAATGATTGCCCCCATGGCTGTTTCCATGTTACTCTTTATGTGGGGAATGTATAAGAATAAGAAGGCCAATTATGCCATTATTGCAGGGGCAGTCATCGTTTTTACGGTGGTGTTGAGTATGCTAAGACAGCAATCTTATATTTCGGATGTGCAATGGATGAAAGCCATGATTCCACATCATTCTTCGGCTATAATGGTAAGTCAAAAAGCCGACTTAAAAGATCCAGAAGCTCAAAAGTTGGCTTTAGATATCATAGAAGCCCAGAAGAAGGAAATTGCCCAAATGCAGGCTATGATTGATAGGCTGGAAAAAGACTAAACTGGAGGTAGTCCATTTTTTATGAAGTGTGGAATACCTAAATGGCGTCAAAGTGCTAAAACGAAAAAAGCCCATCACTCCTATGAGAGACGGGCTTTCGGTTGACTCGCTAGAGTCGTGGCTTCTTAAAGCCTAACATGTCTAAATTTTCTTTCTATCGAATCGGGTAAACTGACGTCCGAAAGAGCTATAGTGCCATAGGCATTACGCATAATAAATGCTTTTGCTCGGGTAATCCATCCAGGATTTTCCCCAAAATGACTTCTAGTTTTGTAGTAGAGCACCCTATACTTTACAAAAGGGTTTACTATTTGCTCTGCAAAATAAAAGCTATTCGCATGCTTTACATCGTCAATTGTTAAAATACCGTCTTGTTTAACGCCAATAATAGCTTCAAAAGCTTTTATGTTGGCGTTGTTCTTACCGGAGCCTGCATTTATGATATGATCTATAAACACTTCGGCTACTTCTTGGCTCCTAAAAAGGTCTCCATGGAAGCGATCCCAGTAGTTTTTACGGTGAATATTCAGGGCTTCAGATTTTGTAAAATCTTTTTCGCCCCAAATCGGCTTATGGATACCATATCCAGCACCTTCAAAATGCAACAATTTTGGAGCATATTTCTCGAAGGAGGCCGCGTTAACGTTAATACAAAAAAATAAAGAACTAACTGTTAAAAGAAAAACGTTTATACGTCTTTGATTCATACAATTTATTTGGTTGGTATAACCTTACCACCGCAATACTTAACTCGCGGTTCGACAGTCTCTGACTGCAAATGTTTTTGTTGTGTTTGGATTATTCTAATGCCTTTAAAACGATACAAAGATACTGATATATTGCATGGTATACAAGAAAAATTATAAGTAAACGGAGTTGAAATGTCTATAGTATACTTGTAATAAGTGTGTTATGTCGAATATGGCTGTACCTCCAATCTGTGAATAATACAATTATAACTGGAATATCTCTATTGGAAACAGAGCTTTAAAATCTGTTTCCGATGATATTATTTTAATATTGACTGTTTTTTATGTAACGTATGGGAAGAATGGGCAAATTTCCTCACATGTTTCGAATAAAGGGTCTTTGTAAGAATAATATTTGGCGATGAAAGCTATAATTCTGTCTTTTGAGCTATTATTGAGCCCTAAATTGTAAGTGGAATGTAAAAATTGTTGTCCTTTTATTGACTTACAAGCCGTTTAGATATCATAAGGAAATTAATATTGAAAATGTGCAAATTTTATACGATAACTTTCGGGAAGAAATGATACTTACAGCTTATGATAGTTCAAATGAATCCGAGAGCACAAAAGCAGCAATTCCTTAGCAATAAATAAGGTACTTTGAGCCACCACTAGAGCCAGACAAGTATATAGGTGGATATATGACTAGATTTCAGGTAGTTTGAATGGGTAATAAGCTATCTGATCCTACATTTGGGATGAAAGAAGCTCACTATTTTCTACAGACTTTTAATTAAAGCTTATAGGCTTAAGATGATCGACCTTTAACTCAAACTTATAGAAGAGCCTAATGAGAGACTTTTTAGGTTCAGATTAAGCCGTCACCATTTCATCTTTGTCTTCTACAAGTGTGGTGGCTAGTGCGGCAAGGAGAAAACAAATACCACCTAAAACTAGACTGTATATGGCTTGATTATCGAAAAAGGTTTTCAGGATAGGTCCACCAGATAAGGCATTGACGATCTGTGGAAACGTGATAAAGAAATTGAAAATCCCCATATAAATACCCATCTTTTTCGGTGGAATAGAGCCCCCTAAAATAGCATAGGGCATAGCCAAAATGCTGGCCCAAGCTATACCAATACCTATCATAGGTATGATAAGGAAGTTTGGATTACTGATAAAGTAAATGGATATCAGACCTATTGCTCCGCAGATTAAAGATAGGGCATGGGTATTTTTCCTGCCAAATCTTTTAGCAATGCCAGGAAGCAAAAAGGCATAAAAAGCCGATACTAGATTATAAACACCAAAAAGTACACTAACCCAATCGGCAGCTTCATTAAAAATAAGGGAGTTTTTGTCGTCGATAGGCAAACCATAGGTATGCTGAGCAATAGCAGGGGTGGCAAAAACCCACATAGAAAAAAGACCAAACCAAGAGAAAAACTGCACCAAACCAAGCTGACGCATGGTTTTAGGCATATTTTTAAAATCAACGAAAATGTCTGATATGCTGGATGTTGTTTCTTTAGTTATTTCCTTTGTTTCAAAACTGGCCATTTGCTCTAGCGTATACTCAGAAGTTTTTACGACCGTCCAGATAATGCTACCCAATAAAAATATGGCTCCTATCACAAAAGACCATATCACATTTACCGCTACACCACCCTCCGTATTTCCTGTAATGTCAAACCAATTGGCCAATACGTAAGGTAGCCAAGAACCAATAACAGCTCCGATGCCTATAATAACCGTTTGTATGGCATAGCCTTGTGTTCTTTGGTCGGAGTTAAGTTTGTCAGCCACCAAAGCCCTAAAAGGCTCCATGGATATATTAAAGGAGGCATCCATGATCATTAAGAAACCGGCTCCGACCCAAAGTGCCGGAAGATATTTTACAAACAAATCTGCATTAGGCATTAATAGAAGACCTGCAGATGCGATAATGGCTCCTACCAAAAAGAAGGGTCTCCTTCGGCCGAGTTTTGTCCAAGTTTTATCTGAAAAATAACCAACCACCGGCTGAACCAACATTCCCGTTAGCGGTGCTACGATCCAAAACCAAGAGAGCTCCTCTACATCTGCACCAAAATTTAAAAGAATTCTACTGGCATTCCCGTTTTGAAGGGCAAAGCCCATTTGAATTCCCAAAAAGCCAATACTCATATTCCATATTTGAGCAATGCTTAGATTTGGTTTGTTGATTTTCATTAGGTTTAGATGGGGGTTAGTTTCACTGCTTTAAATATATGCTTAAAAAATGCACTTTACTTTATTTCGAATATTTGCCAGCTATTTTCTTTTAATGAAAGTTTTATGGCCTTTTTAGTATCGATTTCTTTAGCTTTAGTTTTTACGTCTAGTTGTTTTAAAGGCTGAAGCTTTATTTTATCTTGGTTCAGTCCCATCATGCCATAGGCTAAGTCAGGAACTTTTAAATCAATATTATAAGAGTTATTTAAATCGAAATTAAAGACGAAGAGGAGTTTTTGCCCTTCACTATATCTCAAAAATGAGTAAACCTTGGTATCGTTATATTTAGGGTTCCCTTGGTTAACGTATTGCAAATCGAAGAACTTTCCTTTCGCAATGGCTGGGTTCTCTTTGGCTGTTTCGTTAATGAGCGTATATGCTTTTCTAAGGGCCTTTTCTTCAGAAGTTAATTTATCAAGATTCCATTTGCCATTGTTATTCCATCTTGCCATTTCTTCTAAACCCCAGTAATCGAAGATGCTGGTTCTCCCATCATCGCCTTGAAAACCTTCGGCACCATTGGGTTTAATTCCTATCTCTTGACCGGCATATAGCATCAGCGGGCCATCATGTAAATAAGCCGAAAGAGCCATGGCTGGTAAGCCTATTTTCGCATCTTTCGCAAATTCTTTTGAGGTAATACGCTGTTCGTCATGGTTTTCAAGAAAACGAAGCATATGATTGGCATATTCACCAGATTCATTTTGCCAAACTTTGGTGATGTCATTGGCATTTCCATGCCCTTCCATGAGTCTTCTTAAGGTATCATACAGACCCACCTTGTCGTAGAGGTAATCAAAGCCCCCCTTAAAAATATAATCTTCATAAAGGGCTACATCATAAATTTCGGCAATGAAAATAACCTCCGGAAATACCTTTTTCACTTCTGAGATAGCGTAAGTCCAAAACTCAAGGGGTACCATTTGAGCCATATCACATCTAAAAGCGTCAATGCCTTTTTCCGCCCAAAATAAAAGCACTTCTTTCATTTTCAGCCAAGTGTCTGGTATAGGGTCAAAATGAGTTTGTTTGCCTTTTTGATAATCTACACCATAATTTAATTTAATGGTTTCAAACCAATCGTTGATAGTCGGCTCGGCAGAAAATACGTCATTTCCAGTGGCCTTTGCTGGGCTTTCCACATAGGCATTATCTGCCTTTACTGGCGATTTGACCTCAGAAGGAACTTTGAATTTAGTTTTTGGCAGATAGTAGAAGTTGTTATTTGGGTCAAAGCTTTTCGTATCGTCGTCATCAGAGCCAAAATCAACAATGCCTTTTGGCTTACTGTCCGAGTGATATTCTCTGGCGACATGATTAGGTATAAAATCAATAACCACCTTAAGGCTTTCTTCGTGGGTTCTTTTAATCAAATCCTCATATTCAGCCATTCTGTTCGGCACAAAGGTTGCCAAGTCTGGGTCTATGTCGAAATAGTCTTTAATAGCATAAGGTGAGCCTGCTTTTCCCTTTACTACCAGCGGGTTGTCTTTTTTTATACCAAACTTAGTATAGTCAGTCATGGTGGCGTGTTCTATAACGCCCGTATACCATACATGAGTTATTCCTAATCCTTTAATGCTTTTTAAAGCATTTGTATTGATATCCTCAAACTTTCCAACGCCGTTTTCTTCAATATCTCCGTAAAACTTGTTTGTAATATTGCTATTGCCGAATGTTCTGGTAAATATCTGGTAGATAGTTAGTTTGTCGGTATTTTTTCCCTTTAAGCCTTTGGCCATTTTAGTCTCTAATGTTTATGCAAATAAACCTACAGCGGGTTTATGTTATTAAAAAAATTTAATTAGTGGCTTTTCGCCAAAGTTAAGATTTCATTTTATGTATGAAAAGTTTAACCCAAAATATGTATTTGAACAGGGTTAATGAGTTTTTTGAAAGGAAATAAATCAGCCATTTTAATCATAAAGCACGGCCCAGCATATGATGACGGAATAAGAAATGGATTTATACTACCTGTATCTTGTGAAATGATAGTCATATAGATTCTATGAAATATAGCTTGTAATTAAACATTGACATGATAATTATAGACCGAGAATAATTAAAATAAATTAATAATAGGTCTTAAAATTGGCGTTTAAAAGCGTGATTATATAACAATTAGAGTAAAATATATCATAATTCTACATTCTGTCGAAACATAATATTGCAAAAGAATCTTTTTACAGAGAAAATCAGTTTTAATTGTATCTTAGGATAAGTAGTAAATAACTACGATAACATTAAATGAAGTGAACAACATTTAACATGATTAAGGGAATACTATTTGATTTAGATGGTGTAATAGTAGATACGGCGGTTTATCACTATGGTGCATGGAAAAGAATGGCTAATGAGCTAGGGTTTGATATTGACGAAGCGTTTAACGAAACGCTAAAAGGCATCAGTAGAATGGATTCTATTGATAGAATATTGGCCAAAGGCAATATAGCGTTGAGCGAAACAGAAATATTGGACTTGGCTGCTAAAAAGAATGTGTGGTACGTAGAAAACGTCAATGAAATGACCTCTGCCAACATTATACCTGGAATAGAAGGTATTATTGACCAAATAAAATCTCTTGGTATGGGTATGGCTTTGGGCTCTGCAAGTAAAAATGCACCGGTTATATTAGAGAAGGTAGGCCTAATTAATAAGTTTGACGCTTTAGTGGACGGAAATTCGGTGTCAAAGTCAAAGCCAGATCCTGAAGTTTTTATTAAAGGAGCTAAGGCTTTAGGTCTTAAAAATGAAGAGTGTCTGGTAGTGGAAGATGCATTCGCGGGTATAGAAGCCGCTCATGCCGCAGGAATGAAAGCCATAGGAATTGGGCAAAAAGAAAATTTACCCAATGCAGATCTTATCTTGGAGTCTTTTGTTGGCCAAGATTTGCAAGAATTGTTAAAAACTTTACAAGCATAGTTCTATTATTTGCTGAAAATGAGTAAACTCTGATTAAATTAGAATTTTATTCAGCTTAATAGCGTTTAGGTCGATGAAACACGAATTACGAATTGGAAAAAGCAAAATGAGATTATTTTTAGGATCATTTTCGAATCTTTTTTAAAAAAGATTCGTCTAAATCTCATCTTAATTTAAAACTAAAATGAAAAATTATATAAAACACGACGAGTGGTGTGTCATAGAAGAAGGGTTTCACCCAGAATTCAATGAAATCACGGAGTCACTGATGAGCCTCGGAAACGGCCGCATGGGTCAGAGGGGAAGTTTTGAAGAAACATATACAGGAAAGAGCTTACAAGGTAATTATATAGCAGGAGTTTGGTTTCCAGATAAAACGAGAGTAGGGTGGTGGAAAAATGGATACCCAAACTATTTTGCCAAAGTAATAAATGCCACCAATTGGAACGGATTATCCATCCAGATAGAAGGTGTTGAATTAGATTTAGCCGAATGCGAGATACTTTCTTTCTGGCGAACATTGAACATGAAGGATGGTACACTTAAAAGGGTGTGTACGGTTAGGATGGAAAATGGAAATGAGGTACGGATAGAGTCGGTTCGTTTCTGTAGTATGTCTCATGACGATGCTGCAGTTTTAAGCTATTCTATTACGCCTTTAAACTTTGCAGGAACTGCAAAGATTACCACTTTCTTAGATGGTGATGTCACGAATAGAGACGCCAATCATGGCGAGCAGTTTTGGGATGAGATTCATAAGGAAATTATTGGTTCCGAGGCTTATTTGACCTTAAAAACCAAGGAGTCTCCTTGGGACAATGTTCCAAGGTTTACCATCACCACTGGAATGAGTGTTAAACTCTTTCAAGGGGATAAACCAGTGGAATTAAAATCTTTACCAGTAAAAAAGGAAAAATATGTTGGGGCCACTTATGAGGTACCTTTGGTACTGGATAAGAAGACCACTATTCAGAAGTACGTTTGTAATCTTTCTTCTGAAAACCATGCTCCTGAAGATCAGCTAGATAAAGCACAGAAATATTTAAATGAGATTTCTCATTTGGGATTTGAGGTTTTGCTTGGCGACCATAAGAAAGCATGGGAAAATAAATGGAAACATAACGATATCCAGATAAAGGGTGATATTGCGGCCCAACAGGGAATTAGGTTTAATATTTTCCACTTACAGCAAACTTATACAGGCGAAGACTCCCGATTGAATATTGGGCCAAAAGGCTTTACGGGAGAGAAGTACGGTGGTGTGACCTATTGGGATACGGAAGCCTATTGTATACCGTTTTACCTGGCTACGGCGGACCCAGAAGTTTCAAGGAACTTACTTGTTTATAGACATAATCAGCTTCAGAAAGCGATAGAAAATGCCGCTTTACTTGGTTTTAAAAATGGTGCCGCACTGTATCCGATGGTGACCATGAATGGTGAAGAATGTCATAACGAATGGGAGATAACTTTTGAAGAGATTCATAGGAATGGAGCAATAGCTTATGCCATTTATGATTATATCAACTATACAGATGACAAAGCGTATTTGTCGGAATATGGTTTGGATGTATTGATTGGTATTTCACGTTTTTGGGCTCAACGCGTAAATTGGTCAGAGAATAAGCAAAAATATGTACTGCTTGGTGTTACAGGCCCTAATGAGTATGAAAATAACGTCAATAATAACTGGTATACCAATTATATGGCAAAGTGGACTTTAAAGTACACTTTGGAAGCTATTGATTATGTCAAAGAAAATGGTGCCATAAAACCAGAACTTAACTTTGATGAAGCCTCCGAGACAGCCCTTTGGAAAGATATCATTGAAAAAATGCATTTTCCTTATGATCAAGGAAGAGAAGTGTTTTTGCAGCAAGATGGCTTTTTAGACAAAGAGTTGCTATCTGTGAACGACATTGAGGAACACAGACCAATTAACCAAAAATGGAGTTGGGATAGGATCTTGAGGTCTTGTTTTATTAAGCAAGCAGATGTTCTTCAAGGAATGTATTTTCATGAAGATGACTTCACCAAAGAGGAATTAGAAAGGAATTTTGACTTTTACGAGCCAATGACGGTTCATGAGAGTTCGCTTTCTCCATGTGTGCATACTATTCTGGCTTGTAGATTAGGAAGGATAGATAAGGCCTATGAAATGTACGTACGTACAGCTAGGTTAGATATAGATGACTATAATAACGACACAGAAGACGGTCTTCATATTACTTCTATGGCAGGAACGTGGATGGCGGTAGTTAAAGGATTTGGGGGAATGAGAGTGAAAAATGGTGAGCTTTCTTTTAATCCGGTGTTACCAAACGACTGGGAGTCGTACGCTTTTAGAGTAGGCTTTAAAGGAGTGCTGAAAGAAGTAAATGTTACCAAATCTGGGGTAGAGATAAAAGATTTGTAAAAGAATCAATTCCAGTTTAAACAAAAAATCTGTCAAGCTTGCTTGGCAGATTTTTTTATGCCAAACCATTTCAAATTTTATTGGCAGCCATCACCTTTTGCTTCCTTTTTCTCTTCCACAAAAGTCTTTTTGTATTCGGATATGGTTTGCCCCAAAACCTTCAAGCCATAACCTCCTTCCACCACCATTTTTACATAACCACTTTTACAGAGTGGTCCCCAATTTAGACTAGAGCCCGTTGTAAAGCCGGTATGCACATAGGCGAGTTCTTGGCCCGCTATGTTTAGGCTTACCCTTGGAAAGGCTACGCCAAACTGCACGTCAATAGGCAGTCCGATATTGGCAGCGGAGTCAAAAGTGCCATCCGTGATATCTTTATTGCCCAGCTGGGCGGTAGTGTTTACGGTAGTTCCTTGGTATTCAAAGCCCGCATCGGCAGATATGCTGAGCTTACTTTCTGCTGTGGCTGAAGATTGTGCATCTGGAATGGTTAACTGAGAAACGAATTGAATTCCGATATCGATGGAGACGGGTATGGGTAAAGGGACTGGGCCACTAGGCGTAGGAATAAATCTTATGGGTATACTTAAGGCCACTCCAGGCAGTTCTAAACTATGTGACCCAGAAGTACCTCCGGCAGCAGAAAGGCTTAGTTTAAGGTCGGCCGTAATGCCTTTATTGTCTGCAGTGAAAGTTGCTAGTTTACCATCTTTAATGGTAATCTTTGTTTTTTGATTAGGAAGTTTAGCGACACCTTCTGCTGTAAAAACGACCTTGGAACTTCCTCCAACTTTCTTTACCATTTGCATGGTAAATCGACAAGCATTTATTTTTCCGTTTTCTAAAATCGGTTCAATGATGACTTTATGGTCTATGCCTCCATGGCTAATTGAAAATTCCAATGGGTTTTCTGTAAGTCCATCTAAGGTAGAAACACTTTTTCCTCCAATTCTCAAAGAAGAAGCTTGGTTCCATTCCGGCGTGATATCCCATGCTATGGTACCATTCTTTATAACGTCTGTGAGTGCGGCATCTTCCGTTTTTATGGAATAGTTTCCGCTATTTTTTTGAATACCACTTACTTTTCTCATGACCTGACCAGTCACAATAATCACTTCACCTACTTTGGGTTCTTTTTGGAACTTACTGGCATCAAAAGTATACGTTTGAGAGGCGGTGTCTATCGCTAAAAGAGCATGAGTATCTTCTAGAAGTATAGCTTTTTCGGTATATTCTACGTTATATCCTAGGTCGTCTGACAAAACGGGTCCGACTTCTTTTTTGTCACCACAACTGGCTATAAAAAGGAATAGAAAAACAATAGAAATTTTGATGAGATGTTGCATTTTGAAGTATATGATTCGTTGTTTGGAGCCCATAATCTAAAACGATTACATAGATTTATATACCAATGTAGATAGGCTTTGAGCAGGCTCAAAATATGTGTCAGTTTAAACAATGAATGTTTTATTTTAAGGTATTCGAGGAGCTCATAAGGGTATAAATAAAAAAGACAAATAGCTGCCCGATATCTTCTATATGAAATCGGTTTTGGGGTTTTATACCGGTTTGAGATTAGAAAATAAAATAGTTTTGTAGGTATGGAAGTTGATCAGGTGATAGACTTATGGGAAATTGCTAATTTAACGGTTCAATCATTATTACATAACCAATTTCAAAATGAAAAAACAGGTTTTCTTAGGCTTAGCTTTACTAATAGGAGCTCAGTCTTTTGCTCAAAAAGGTAAATGGGTAAAATTAACGGATGGTAAAACTTTCAATAATTGGCATATTTATAACCATCCAGGTGAGCCAGTAAGTGGAAAATGGACCATCAGCGAAAAAGCATTTGTATTTGACCCAAAAGGAACAAGCGAATGGAAAGTGAACGATTTAGTTACAGACAAAAACTATGAAAACTTTGAGCTGGAATTAGAGTGGAAAATAGAGAAGGGTGGTAACAGCGGTATTTTTTACAGCGTTAAAGAAGACGAAAAAATGCGTACACCTTATGTAAGCGGTCCAGAAATTCAAGTACTTGACGACGAGAATCACCCAGATTCTAAAAATGGTAAGAATGGAAACAGAAAGGCGGGTTCGCTTTATGATATGATCCCTTCTAAATCTAAAGCAAAACCTTATGATAACTGGAATAAGGTAAGAGTTGTAAGAAATAATAATACCGTTTCCATATGGCAGAACGGCGAATTTGCGGTAAGCTATCCTACTTCTGGTAAAGAATGGGATGCCATGGTAGAGGATAGCAAGTTTAAAGGCTGGAGTGATTTTGGAAAGTACGCCTCTGGAAAAATTGGTTTACAAGACCATGGTAATGTCGTTTCTTTCAAAAATATTAAAATCAAAGAGCTTTAACCCGGTTTAAGATTTCCTGAAACGATATAGAATTGAGAAGCCTTTTATGAAAGGCTTCTTATTTTTTGATAATTTAATCCGTCATTATAGATCAAGATAACTCCGAATTATGATAACACTAATAGCCACTATTACAGCCAAAGAAGATTGTATTGAAGAATTAAAAGCAGAGCTTTTAAATTTGGTAAAGCATACTACCCAAGAGCAAGGCTGTATTCAGTATGTTTTACATCAAGAAATAGAGCAGCCAAACATTTTCAGGTTTTATGAGCAGTTTAAAGACCAGTCAGCTTTTGAATTCCATGGCAGTCAGCCATATATTAAGGCTATGGCCTCGAAATCTCATTTGAATGCGAAACCAACGGTTTTAACTTTTTTGAATTTGGTTTAAAACGTGGTCCATCCATAAAGAAGCCCTTCATTCCTATGACGAATGAAGGGCTTCTTTATAAGATAAAGTTTATTTTTTTGTCATTTTGTTACCAAAGAAATCTCCTGCGTTCCAAGTGGGAGGTTTGATTTCATTGGCCACTAAAAAACCAATTAGAAAATCAACTTTAACATGAGTGGCTGCGGCATTAAAATCGAAATCTTGATTCATGTCATCTTGAGGTGTATGATAATGGGTTCTTCTCCACATCACATCAGTAACAGACCTATCCAAAGTATCAGAAGGTACCGTCATAAAGCCACTTTTGATGAATAGGGCAGGGATTCCCTTTCTGATGAAACTATAATGGTCACTTCTAATAAAGATAACTTGCTCAGGAAATGGGTCTGGACTGATTTTTAATCCGAGAATGTCTGCTGCCTTTTTAGTCTGTACACCTAAACTAGAGTGAACTGCTCCATAGGGTACAATATCCAAAACCGGATGGAAGAAGAAAGGCATGTCCATCGCTATGTTGGCCACCATTTTTTCTTTACCTTTTGGTGGGTTATTGGCTAAATAATCAGAACCCAGTAAACCAGATTCTTCGCCGGTTACTATCGCAAATAATATAGAACGTTTTGGCTTTTCTTTTAAAGCTTGATAAGTTTTGGCTATTTCTAATAAAATGGCCACGCCCGAGGCATTATCATGGGCTCCGTTATAAATAGAATCTCCATTAATGGCTCTGCCAATTCCTAAATGATCCACATGTGCTGCATACACCACATATTCCTCCTTAAGTTTGGGGTCTGTTCCTTCAATTTCTGCTAATAGATTATGACTTATGATAAGTTCGGTTTCCGTTACCACTTTCATATTGGCAGAAAGATTTAAAGGAAATGAGATAGACTTACCTTCATCAAATAATCTTAACACTTCATTGAATTTCTCGGAAGTGTTGGCAAAAATCTTATCCAGGTTCTGATTGTTAAATAAGGCTGTGACTTTTATTTCTGAATTTGAACGGGCTGCTTTTCCATCGCTTTCTTGCCATTTGTATCCACCGTTTCTAGATCTACTAACAGAGGATGCCCAGGTTCTACGGGTATTGCTAGGATGCATAAAATTAATAACACCCACAGCTCCATTTTCAATGGCCACTTGGTATTTAGCTTCTCCTCCGGCATAATATGCTCTTTCGCTATTAGGGAAAGTGGATGGAGCGTCATTTATAAAAACCACAATTTTGCCTTTAACATCAATGCCTTTATAATCGTCGTAATCAAATTCTGGAGCAGTTATGCCAAAACCAACAAAAACTAAAGGGGCGGTAACTTCTGAAATGGATTGGTCATAATAAGGGGATAGGAGAAAATCTTCTTCAATGGTGAGTTCCTCTTCTATTCCTTTGTTTGTTATACTCATGCGGCTTTTACTCGCATTTTGAGTGGCATGAAGCAGTGGTACCTCTTGATAATAGCTTTTGTCATTAGAAGCTGGTTTTAATCCCAAGGAGATAAGTTGAGACTTGACGTAGTTAGAAGCTATTTCAAAACCTGGCGTTCCAGGGCTACGACCCAATAATGCATCTTCCGAAAGGAAGGTCATGTGAGCCTTTATAGCGTTTGGATTAATGGTTTCTAGAACAGGATAATCTTTGACAGAACGCTGGGCTAAGGCCGTTTTCTGTAAAGCCAATAAAGCTAAACAAAACAAGAAAACATTTTTCATAAATTTGGGTTAAGAGTTTCTAGATTAATGACAGTTTAAAATAAAGTCATTAGTCTTTTTAACCCAAACATTAATTTGTTATATATTGTTTTAGTGCAATTTCTGATTGGTATTGTGGCACAAATTGAAATTAAAGTTCTTTTTAGTTAGAAGCTACTATTTTTTAGAAACCTTTTCCCATGTTCTTTCTGCAAGTGCTCTCGTTTTTAAAATACCTTCTCTGGATGAAAGGTTTTTTCCTTCGAATTCTATTCCAAAATATCCATTATAACCAGAATCCTTAATCACTTCGAAAAACTTTCGGAAGTCCATGGTAGATTCGTTTCCTAGAGCATCGAAGTCAAAGGCTTTAACACTAATGCCCTCTGCCGAACTTATTAGCTCTGAGAAACCTTGGTAGTAGTCATATTCTTTAATGCATGGGCTACTCCATAAATCACCCTGCTCTCTTTGGTAGCACCAATTATGAAAATCATCAAGGCTTCCAACATTCTTATCAGAAAGTTTTAAAATAAGCTCTGATAACCATATCCCGTGACTTGAAATACCACCATGGTTCTCAATAATGATCTGTACTCCTTGAGTGTTAGCATAATCTGCTAGAGCTCCAATCCCTGCTATACTTTGAGTCATCATTTCCTCTGGGGTTCCATCTCCATGTGCGTTCACACGCATAATAGGACAGCCCAAATATTTTGTGGCGTCTACCCATTTTTTTCCTAAGGCCACTGCTTCATTTCTTTCTTGAGGATCAGAGGCACTTAAGTTCCCAATATTATCAACTTGAATCATTAAGTTTTTCACGCCAGCACTTTTGGCAGCAAGATTAAGGCTGTCTAAAAAAGCAAAGTCTTCAACTTTGTTTTGAAAAAACTGACTCACATATTCTACAGCTTCAAAATTCATTTCACCAGCCGCTTTAACAAAGTCAACGGTTGTCATCTCTCCGCCAAAAAGTTCTCTATTGAAGGACCACTGAGCTAAAGAATATCTGGGTTTTACCGTTTCCTTAGTTTCTGATTGACAGGAAATTAGACCTAAAATAGTTATAAAAAGAAGAGATAAAAGCCTTAAGATATGCATTACTTTTTGGGTAGTTTTCTGAAATCTACATGCTTTTTCCTTGGTATCAAATCTATGGAAGAACTTCTTAGAATTACAAGTATGAAGTTAAAGCTGATCTGGAAATCACATGGTCTTTCAAATTTCAAATTTTACATTTAAATCTAAAGCTCAACGACCTCTTTTATAGAAGGTTTTCCTAGCGTAAAGACAAACATTGCCCCTCCATCGAGTTTGGGTTCCATGGCTACTTTGCCACCATTCCTTTCCACAATTTTATGAACCGTTGAAAGGCCAATGCCACTTCCAATCTTACTGTAAGAATCTTTTTTTGCAAGACTATTCATTATTTTTTTAATGCGTTCCGGACTTTTCGGTTCAATCTTCAGTCCCATGCTAGTTGAACTAAATCTATAGCTAGTTTCATCTTCTGAAATTAATATTTCAATCTTAGTTACTTTCTTTTCTGTTTGCTTTAATGTGCTTGCTATTAAGTTAATAATAAGTTGATTAGTGGCTGTTTTATTGGCAAATATTTCAATTAATTCAGAATTTAAGATGATTGATAATTCGTCTGAATAGTCAAACAAATCTTCTATTTCACTGACTAATCTACTCAGATTTACCCAAGATTTTTCTTCTTGATTTAGACTTTCCTTTTGATTGTACTCCAATAGACCCGAAATTAAGTTCTTAAGTTTATTACTTGTATTTCTTATACTGTCAAGCATATCTATCCCATCTTTACCTATTTGTATACCAAACTGTTGAGATAAGATTTGGGTCATTGATGAAATACTAACCAGCGGTGTTTTTAGG
>NZ_JBSRVI010000118.1:0-13416 GCF_055134445.1 Arcticibacterium sp. | reverse complement strand
TATTCCGATGTTGGTAGAGGAGTTTTTAAGGGTGGATTCTGACATATTTGATGTAAAGAATAGAAAGTTTGTGGATGCTCAACGTATTTTTCATCAAATGGAGCCAAGGACTTTGGGTGCAGGGTATAAGTTTTACTGTGGCAAAGATTTAGAAAACGCTCACAGTGCAGAGGCAGATACTTTGGCCACCTTAGAAGTTTTGTGTGCTCAGATAGAAAAATATGAGGGCGTTAAAATTTTGGATAGAAAGGGGGAGGAGATTGAGCCCGTGAAAAATGATGTTCAGGCCCTTCATGATTTTACCTCTGGAAAAATTGTAGATTTTGCAGGAAGAATGGCTTATGACGACAACGATAACATTGTTTTTAACTTTGGAAAACATAAAGGAAGGAAGGTAACTGATGTTTTTACGAAAGAAAAAGGATATTATGATTGGATGATGAATAATGATTTCCCTTTGGATACGAAGAGAAAACTAACTGAAGTAAAGCTCAGTATGGCCGGTTCGCTTTTTGGATCATAAGGAGAAAAAACATTAAAAGATTAATGTGACGTAATTCTTACTCATTTAGCCTTTAGACAAAAGAATTAATTGGCTAGTTTTGCCGAGATTTTGTTTGAAAAAAATATTTAATGGAAACCCAATTACCATCTATACCGGACGTAATAGCCCAAGTACCACTGACAAACTATGTGTTGTTGGCTAGTATTTTATTTGTAATAGGTATTGTAGGCGTGCTGATAAGAAGAAACGCTTTGATAATATTTATGTCTATTGAGCTTATGCTTAATGCGGTAAACTTATTGTTAGTGTCATTTTCTTCGTATAACTCTGACCCTAACGGTCAGATTTTTGTCTTTTTTATTATTGCAGTAGCTGCGGCCGAGGTGGCTGTAGGTCTTGCTATCATTGTCATGATTTATCGAAACATACGATCCATTGATATCGGTCTGTTAGATAAATTGAGAGGTTAATTTAAATTTCTGAACAGTAAATATGTCGCTGATTGCTTTAATCCCTCTTTTCCCTTTAATCGGATTCCTTATAAACGGTTTAGGTTTTAAGAAAATACCAAACAGTCTCGTTGGACCGATAGGAACAGGTGCTTCACTATTGTCATTCATTACTACTGTTTTAGTTTACCTACAGTTTAGTGAAACCAATGAGCCCATTATTGAAACGTTTTTTGATTGGATAACAGTTGGGAATCTCAACGTCGCTTTCTCCTTTCAAATAGACCAGTTGAGCATTTTAATGCTTTTCATTATTACAGGTGTAGGTACATTGATTCATTTGTACTCTGCCGGTTATATGAAGCACGATGCTGGTATAGGGAAGTTTTTCGCCTATTTAAATCTTTTCCTTTTCTCAATGCTGATACTGGTAATGGGTGCAAACTACCTCATTATGTTTATTGGTTGGGAGGGCGTAGGTCTATGTTCTTATCTATTAATTGGCTTTTGGAACAAACGCTCAGATTTTGGAGACGCTGCCAGAAAGGCATTCATAATGAACCGTGTAGGGGATTTAGGGTTTCTGATTGGTGTATTTTTAATTTTTCACTATTTCGGAACATTAGAATACTTAGAGGTATTCGAAAAAGTAAAAGGTATGCCTTCGGGCTCGTTGCCATTGATGTTCATTAGCTTCTGTTTGTTTATCGGAGCTATGGGTAAATCGGCTCAGGTGCCACTTTTTACTTGGTTACCAGATGCCATGGCGGGTCCTACACCCGTTTCTGCATTGATCCATGCAGCTACCATGGTTACCGCAGGTATCTACATGATCGTTAGAAGCAATGTTCTTTACACACTTTCGCCAGATACTTTGGAGTTTGTGGCTTGGATAGGAACGCTGACCGCTTTAATTGCGGCATCTATCGCTCTTTTTCAAAACGACATTAAGAAAGTTTTGGCTTACTCTACCGTGAGTCAGTTGGGTTATATGTTTATTGGTTTAGGGGTAATGGCTTTTACCTCTGGTTTTTTCCATGTCATTACTCATGCCTTCTTTAAAGCATTGCTTTTTTTAGGAGCAGGTAGTGTGATTCACGCGATGGGCGATGAGCAGGACATCCGCAAAATGGGTGGTCTTTGGTCAAAAACTAAAATCACTGCCATTACCTTTTTGATAGGTACAATCGCTATATCTGGTATTCCTCCGTTTGCTGGTTTCTTTTCTAAAGATGAAATCTTGGCTCATGTGTTTGAGCATAATAAGGGTATGTGGGCTCTGGCCATGGTGGGTTCTTTCATGACGTCATTTTATATGTTCAGGCTGTTCTTCTTAACCTTTACAGGAACGTTTAGAGGGGCCAAGGAACAAGAAGACCATTTACATGAATCGCCAAGCTCAATGACGTTGCCATTAATTGTACTGGCGGCATTATCTATTGTAGGAGGTTTTATTGGCTTTCCAGAGATATTCCATCTGCCTCATTTCTTAGCAAATTTCCTAAGTCCTATCTATGATAATTCGAGAGAAGCTTTGGAAGGCTTTGGTGTTGTTCATTTATCTCATTCTACGGAGTGGCTATTGATGGGTTTCTCGGTATTATTAGCTTTGTCAGCCTTAGGTTTGGCATATGTCATTTATGTGAAAAGAGGTTTTGTTCCTAAAGAAGATGGGGAAATTACGGGTATTCAGAAATTCATTTATAACAAATATTATTTAGACGAAAACTACGATAAGGTATTTGTTAACCCTACGGAAAAGGCTTCTAAGTTCTTTGGGAATGTTATTGACCCGAAAGGAATTGATGGTTTGATAAACCTTATTACAAAAGGAATCAGCTCTTTGAGCAAATTTGGAACCAAGATTCAAACTGGAACCACAGGGTTCTATTTATTAATAATGGGTTTTTCAATTGGTTTTATTCTTGTCCTTAATCTTGGGCAAGAAGTATTGTCACACTTCATGGAAATTTTTAAAGCGATAACGAGCAAATAGATGTTGATATTAGCACTCATATTGATTCCCGTACTTGGAGCACTTTTGGTATTTGCTTTAGGAGGAGAAAATCAATCAAGAAGTAAACAACTGGCATTGGCAATAGCCGTTATAGAACTTTTAGTTTTTGGCGTTGCTTTTAATGAATTTCATAACCAAGGGGTACTGGGTTTCCAAAAAGAGTGGTTGCCAGATTTTGGCATTTCCTTTAAGTTTACCACAGATGGAATTAGTATCCTTCTTATGGGACTATCATCTCTTCTTCTTCCTTTAATCGTTCTTAGTACTTTTAAAGTGGACTATGAAAAGCCTAATCTACTTTATGCCTTAATTTTAATAACCCAAGCAAGCTTAATAGGCGTTTTTAGTGCTGGAGATTTATTCTTGTTTTACTTCTTCTTTGAAGCGGCACTTATCCCGGTATATTTTTTAGGTCTTATTTGGGGAGGTTCTGGTGCTTCTAAAGCCACTTTTAAGATGCTGGCTTATACTATTTTTGGTAGTTTATTTATGCTGGTAGGACTCATTTACCTTTATGTAAAAGGTCAAACCGCTGATATGGCTGCTCTGAGTGCTACCATTACTTTTATTCCTGCGGGCGTACAACATATTTTATTTTGGTTCTTTTTATTAGCTTTTGCTATAAAAATGCCACTCTTTCCCATGCATACATGGCAAGCCGATGCTTATTCTGAGTCTTCTACACCTGCTACCATGTTACTTTCGGGACTGTTGTCTAAAATGGGCGTTTACGGTTTAATTAGAATAGCACTACCATTAAGTCCAGTAGGCTCTAAGGAATTTGCTTATTTTGTGATGCTTTTTGGGGTGATAGGTTTAATTTATGGTTCTATTGTCGCCATAAAGCAGGATAACCTTAAAAGATTGGTCGCTTATTCTTCTTTTGCTCACATTGGGCTTATAGCTGCAGCTATTTTCAGTGGTACATTGGAAGGTACTCAGGGTGCTGTTTTCCAAATGATGGCACACGGTATTAATGCGGTAGGGTTGTTTTTTGTGATTAAGATAATTTATGAAAGAACAGGCGGCAGAACACTTTCTGCTTTAGGAGGTCTTTCGCAAGATGCTCCGTTACTGAGTGTTTGTTTTATGATTCTTCTTTTAGGTAGTGTGGCTTTACCACTTACCAATGGTTTTGTGGGAGAGTTTTTAATGCTCAAAGGTGTTTTTGACACGAATAAATTACTGGGTATTTTAGCCGGTATAAGTATAATTCTCGGTGCTGTATATCTCTTAAGACTTTTTCAAAAAACGATGTTTGGCGAAAAGCAAAACGACGCTACTGTGATAGCCGACATTTCAGGTTCTGAAGCAGTAGTTTTAGTTGTTATGTCGGGTTTGGTAATTCTGATGGGTATTTTCCCAAATGTAATTCTCAAAATATCTGAACCTGCGTCTCAGCAACTTTTAGATTTTATGGCTCAATTTTAAAGATTTACCAGAACATGTATCCAATTATTGCACTTTCTGTTTCAGGCCTCTTGACTTTGTTCTTGGGATTCTTAGATAACAAAAAGCTCGTTTTTCCGCTGTCCATTTTATTTTTACTAGTTGCATTGGGTGTGTCTTTTGTAGACTGGAATGCTCCTGGCTTATATTTTAGCGGAATGATGGAAGTCAATAATGAGAGTATCGTTTTTGGCTCAATCATTTTAGTGTCTGCCATTCTTATTTTATGCCTATCGGAGGGGTTCGATGATTTTGAATTTTCCCAACCAGCAGAATATTATGCTTTGGTACAGTTGTCTTTAATAGGAGCATTGATGATGGTTTCTTTTGAAAACTTGCTTATGCTGTTTTTAGGGATTGAAATTCTATCTATTGGTCTTTATATTTTAACCGGAGCAGATAAAAGAAACTTGAGAGGAAATGAGGCCGCCATTAAGTATTTCTTGATGGGAGCTTTTGCTACAGGTATTTTACTTTTTGGAATAGCGATGTTTTATGGTGCCGTTGGTAGTTTTGACATACATACTGCTTTTTCAAGCGGCACCCAAATGCCGTTTTTATATATCGGTTGTACACTGATTTTAATTGGACTTACATTTAAAGTTTCAGCAGCTCCTTTTCACTTTTGGTCTCCAGACGTTTATGAAGGAGCACCTACCATATTTACGGCGTACATGGCTACTGTCGTGAAAACAGCTGGATTCGTGGCTATTTATAGAGTATTGTCCTCTGCATTTGGTCAGATTGCTGAGTTTTGGGTGCCAATGCTTCTCATAATGGTTGTCATTTCATTAGTGCTAGGGAATATTTTTGCAGTCACTCAAGATAGCTTTAAGCGTCTTATGGCTTACTCTAGTATTTCGCATGCAGGTTTCATGTTATTGGCTTTAGTTGGAGGATCTGAGGATGCTATAGGAACTATCATGTTTTATTCTGTAGCCTATTCATTGGCCACTATCACTGCTTTTGGTGTTTTAATGAAAGTTTCAAAATACCGTATAGAGAAAGGAAGACCTTACGAAAACATTGACTTATTCTCTGGATTAGCGAAGGAGAACGGGTTTTTAGCAACAGTTTTAACTATTGCGATGCTTTCGTTGGCGGGAATACCACTTACTGCTGGTTTTTGGGGTAAGTTTTTCGTGTTTAGAGATGCCGCCTCATTTAATGGCGGTATTCTGGTTATTATCTTAGCGGTAGTAATGTCTGCAGTAGCGGTTTACTATTATTTTAAACCTATTGTCTTGAGCTTTAAAAGGGAAGTTGGGGTAGAGCAGGTAACTTTGACTCCGTTGGTAAAGCTAATTTTTGTTATAACTACCATGGGAACGCTGCTTTTGGGAATATTTCCGAACATTTTACGTTTCTTATTCTAAAGAATCATTTTTTTGATAAAGCTACTTAAGAATATAGATTTAAAGAAACATAAAAGTTTCTTCAACTTTTTTTTGACAGGTGTTTTCGGTGCAACCGTTAATTTCCTTTCACAAATTCCGCTTAAAGTTTGGTTTTTAGACTTGGGACTCAATCACGACGCCGCATTAGTGTGGAGTGTGTTTTGGGCTTATATGATATCTACAGCAGCCACTTTTATTCCAGCTAAGGTATTTGCATTTTCTGCTAAGGAATCTGGAAATTCCAAAAGGGAGTGGGTTAAGTTTTTCATTATTGCTTCTTTGGCATTAGTAGTGCAAGAGATTGTTACTTTTGGAAGCTTTAAGTTGGTTATTGGCCCTTATTATGAAGATTTTAGTTTGCTTTGGAGAGAGAAAGCGTCTCACTTGGTAGGGATGGCCTTTAGTTTCATGGCTAACTTTTTTGGTCATAAGTTTTTCACTTTTAGAACTACAGGAATCTATGAGTTACTAAAACCTGAAAGAAATTAAACTTTTCCAAGTTTTAATTGAAGTGATTTCTGATTTTAAGTTTTTTTTAAAGATTTTCTTAAAGAAAATGATTGATAACTTAAAATATACTTAAATTTGTACTTCATTTAATTACTTTAAAAAATCAAATACCGATGAAAAAATTAATCGCTGTAATGTTGTTCGCTGGAATGGTTTCTTTCACTTCTTGTTCTTCTTCTTCTGAGTCTGCTTCAGATTCTATGGAAGCTGCTACTGAAGCTGTTGATGAGGCTGCTGATGCTACTATGGATGCTGCTGAGGCAACTGTTGATTCTGTAGGTGCTGCTATGGATGCTGCTGCTGACGCTGTTGAAGAGACTGTAGCTCACTAATTTTAGCTATATATTATTTTAAAAGCCTGTCCATTTAAAATGGACAGGCTTTTTCTTGTTTAAGAGTTTATATTTGCAAAAAAGAATTTGAAATGTTGAACAGAACTGACATCCCCGCCTTTAATCCTATTCAAGCAAGTAAATTGCCAAAAGTGGATGCAAAGGTTTTCCAAAACCAAATCCCTTTGTACAGCATGGGATTCGCTAGCCAGGATGTTATAAAGCTAGAATTGGTTTTTAACGCAGGCTCAGGATTTGAAAAGAAAAATGGTGTTTCATCATTATTCACAAAAATGATTTTGGGGGGTACCACTACTAAATCAAGCTCTGATATCATGGAGGGATTTGACCAGTATGGCGGTTTTATAGACGTAAGTTCTAGGGTAGAGCACTTACATATTACTTTGCACGGCCTTAGAAAATTTCTTGACAAGTACCTTTTACTTCTTAAAGATGTCCTTGAGAATGCTGTTTTTCCGGAGGATGAGCTAGAATTGCAAAGGAAAATAGCCTTGCAAAGTTTGAAGTTGAACATGGAAAAGTCTTCTTTTTTGGCTAGTAGAAGTGTGAAGAGGCTTATTTTTGGAGAAAATAGCCTATATGGAAGAATTCAAGAAAAAGAGGCTATCGAATCTGTAAGTAAGGATGACATTTTGTCTTTTTATGAGGATTGGGTAAAAGGAAAGGCGTTTACCATTTTTGCTTCAGGAAATATAAAGAAAGAGGAGATAGACTTATTGGAACATAACTTTGGGAAAGAGAATTATACCGTAATCGACGAGTTAAAAGTGGCTATAGAGGACTTTGTACCCAGAAATGAAATAATTCGATTGGAAGATAAAATGCAATCAACCATTAGATTAGGAAAACCTATTTTTAAGAGAACGCAGCCAGATTATTTCCCATTAGCGGTGACCAATACACTTTTCGGTGGATATTTTGGCAGTAGACTTATGAAGAACATCAGGGAAGATAAAGGTTTTACTTACGGAATATCTTCTTCTGTGCACCCAATGAAAGAATTTGGCTATATGCTTATAGGTGCCGACGTAGTGAAAGAAAATACGATTGAGACGCTTACCGAAATAGAGAAGGAAATGAATGTTCTAAGGAACGAAAAGGTTGGCGAAGGCGAGTTAGAAACAGTTAAGAATTACATGTGTGGTAGTTTTTCGGGTTCCATTACTACGGCATTCGAACTTATGGATAAGCATAAAAGTATGATCTTGGCAGATCTGCCTTCAGACTATTATGACAGTTTCATTGATCATATAAGGTCTGTAGATACCAATCAGGTTTTAGAGATGGCCCAAAAATATTTGGAATATAGCTCTATGAGTGAAATAGTGGTCGGAGAAAGGATCTAGAAACTGATAAAGTAATAATCTTCCTCTTCGCGGGCCTCATATTTTAAAACATTGGTAAGGACCATGAGCACGAGTGTTCGAGACGCTTGTTTTAGGGGAACTTGAGATATTTCAGAGAACTTTTTGAGCGTTATGTGTTTATGTTTTTCTAGATAGGACATAAGAATACGTTCTTTGTCACCGTAATTGAAACGCAAGTCTCTGTTTTTTTTCTGTCCTTTTAGTATTTCCCTAACTTCTCTGCTGGCTTGAATGGTATGGTCTAAATGACGTACATATACCTTCTCGGAGGCTTTATGTGGCTTATGCTCGCTTTCTGGAATATGAAAAATTAAAACTTCCCTTTCATTTCCAATGCGAATCCTTTCAATGCTGTATTTTAAAGTGGGAGTAATAGACCTTTCAATTTCTCTTACCAATACATATTCTTCTTCGTCTGCAAACTTTACGCCTGCCACGTCTCCATAGTCGTCTATGCCAATAAGCAGCAAACCGCCACCTGTATTGGCGAAGGCCACCATTTCCCTTACTATTTTATCTGGAAACTTGGCTTTATACTTAAATTCTAGATATTGACCTTCTCCAGACTTCGTTAGTCTTTTTAAGTCTGTCAGACTTCTTCCTTTTATTCTTTCGCTGTTGTATTCAAGTTTCATGATGAAGACTAATTTTAGAAATCGCTAAAATTACATCGTGTGTTAATTAAAACAAAATGTAGGATGTTAGCCATGGTTTTCTATTTTTGAGTAAGAAACCTGTTCTTAAAATCCTATGGAAATAATTAAAACCTTAGCAATAGTTATGATAAGCTCTATTCAAATTAACGCTCAACAAAAAAGCATCAGCAAATTAGTGGCGGAAGATGCTAAATTTTATGATTTGGTGTCAGAAAATGCCACAGTAGAAATATTGGCAGAAGGCTTTAATTGGTCGGAAGGACCTGTATGGGTAATAGATGGCAACTTTTTGCTGTTTTCTGATGTGCCTGAAAACGTAATTTATAAGTTCTCTAAAACAAATGGTCTGACTACTTTTCTTAAACCTTCTGGTTATACGGGTATTTTACCTTATAGTTTAGAGCCTGGAAGCAATGGGCTTATCATTAATAAGGATGGTGAGCTGGTAGCGTGTGAGCATGGTGATAGGAGAGTCTCTAGAATGCCTTTAGGTGGCGGTGGTGGAAAATATCCCGTTGCAGACAATTGGAACGGCAAACGCTTTAATAGTCCCAATGATCTGGTACAAGCGAGTAATGGTACCTATTATTTTACAGATCCGCCTTATGGATTGCCAGACAGAGAAAATGCCACAACGAGAGAAATTGATCTCTTTGGCGTTTACATGGTAGGGGAGTCGGGAAAAGCTGCGTTGGTTATAGACCATCTGTCAAGACCCAATGGTGTTGCTTTATCTCCAGATGAAAAAACACTTTACGTGGCACAATCAGATCCTGATGCGGCGTATATTTTGTCCTATCCTATTCTTGATGACGGCACGCTAGGAAAGGAGCATTTGCTTTTTGATGCTACTCCAATGGTGAAAAAAGGTTATAAAGGATTACCTGATGGTCTTAAAACCGATAAGGAAGGAAATATATTTAGTACGGGACCTGGTGGGATATTGGTGTTAAACTCAAAAGGGAAATTATTAGGTAGAATAGAAATAGATGAGGCTACTTCCAACTGTGCTTGGGGCGAAGATGGCTCTGTACTATATCTAACGTGTGATATGTATCTATGTAAAATTCAAACTAAGACCATCGGAAAAGGCTTTTGATCGGCTTTGAGGCAACAATTTGGTGTTAATATTGAAAAAGTATTAAAAATATCTGTTCGCAAGGGCATATGAAAATTAGATTTCTTTGATAATCGTTTGGAATCTAACTATTTTTGCGGCTCGTTTTTTAGCACAGCTATGCGAACGAACAAAATTTTATATAAAAATTTAGAATGGCATTAATCAGTAGAATTAGAGAAAACTCAGTCCTTACTATTGGGATTTTGACTTTAGCATTGTTCGCTTTCATCATTGGCGATTATTTTTCTAGCAATTCTTTTGGCGGCGGTGGCCAAGAGAACGTAGGTGAAATAAATGGGGTTGACGTAGATTATCAACAGTTTGTGAAGCTTGTAGATGCACAGCGTCAGCAGCAGGAACTTTCTACAGGCAGAGCTGCTAGCGAAGCTGATTTAAGAAATATTAGAGAGCAAGTTTGGGAGCAGTTGGTTCAAGAAAACGCTTTCCAACCAGAATATGAAAAACTGGGCATAGATGTTACTATGGATGAGTTAAAAGAAATGATTCAAGGAACTAAAAACTTGCATCCTTTCATTCGTCAGCAATTTACAGACCCAAACACTGGCGTCTTTAATGAGGCTCAGCACAGAGAGTTTATTAATGCAGCGGCAAACAAAACTTTGCCAGCGGAACAACAATACATTTGGGATTCTTTCAAGTCTAACTTGATTCAAATCCGTAAGAGTGAGAAATATCAAAACTTGGTAAGAGCGGGTGATTATATCACTACTGCAGAAGCTAAGAAAGAGTATACTTCTCAGAATAATTTGATTTCTGCGGATTATTTATTTGTGCCATTTTACAGTGTTAATGATACCACAGTAAAAGTGTCTGACAGTGAAATTGAGAAATACTATGGTTCTCACAAAAAAGAGTACGCTGGTTTTGACAGCCGCTCTTTTGATTATGTAGTTTATCAGGTTTTACCTTCTTCAGAAGATTCATCAGCTTTGCTTTTAGAAATTAATGGCTTAGCAAAAGGTTTGGCAGCAGCTCAAAACCCAGCGGCATTTGCTTCTGCAAATTCTGATGTACGTACACCTGCATTATGGAGTGCCAACGAGGTTTCTCCAGAACTTAAAGAGGCTATTTCAAATACCATAGTAGGTGGTTTGATTGGTCCTATTAAAGAGGGTCAAAACTATAGCATTTATAAATATGAAGGAACGGAATTAGATACCGTGAGTACACTTCGTGCTTCTCATATCCTAATCCGTGCTGAAGGTACTGATGATGCAGCTAAGGCCGCAGCAAAAACTAAAGCTCAGGATTTATTGACTCAAATAAAAGGTGGGGCTAGTTTTGAAACAATGGCTCGTATTAACGGTACAGATGGTACTGCCCAGCAAGGTGGAGATTTAGGTTTCTTTAGCAATAACGGCTCAATGGTTCCTGCTTTTGAGAAAGCAGTGTTCGGTCATAATGGTGCTGGATTATTACCAAACTTGGTTGAAACTGATTTTGGATATCATATTGTTAAGGTAACAGAGCCTAAATCAAATGTGAAATATAAACTGTCTGCTATTACAAAGATTCTTGAGGCTTCTGAAGTTTCATTGAACGATAGTTATCAAATGGCGGAAAGCTTAAGGGCTGATATCAGTTCTGCAAAAGAGATGAAAGAGAAGGCAGCAGAAGACCCTAACTTGGTTCTTTTGACAGCTCAGAGAGTTTTACCTGGAGCTACAGGATTCAATACCGTTCAAGATGCTAGAGAAGTAGTGCTTTGGGCTTATGGTAATGATGTTTCAGTAGGAGATGTAGCGGATAGAGTTTTTGTGGTAGGTGATAGTTATATCATCGCGGCTTTAACAGATGCTACAGACAAGGATAGCCCTAAGGCCATGGATTTCAAAGCTCAGATAGAATCTAAGGTGAAGAATCAATTGAAAGGAGAAAAGATTTTAGCCAAATTGGGTGATGTCTCTGGGGATTTTGAATCTGCTGCTAATAAATATGGTGCAGGTGCTTTAGTGGAAAGTGTTACAGACATCAATATCACAACGGGTATGTTGAACAGTGCTGGTATTGATGGTATTGCTATTGGTAAGGCTTTCGGTTTAAAATTAAACCAAGCTAGTAAGCCTTTCATAGGTCAAAATGGTGTTTTTGTAATGAAGAAAACTGCGGAGACCATTGCTCCAGAAATAGCAGATTATAACAGATACAAAGAAGACATTAAGCAGAAAGTAGGTGCTTATGCCTCTGCTTCGGCTGCAGATCAAGCGGTAAGAGAAGCTGCTGAAATTACAGATAGAAGAGCAAGAATGTTTTAAGACATTTTCTTTAGATAAGGAGAAAAGGGATACCAATGGTGTCCCTTTTTTTATGAACTTTATATTTATGAATAATTTATTTCCGATTTTCTTAAAATTAGAGCAGATGAACCTGCTTATTGTTGGTGGCGGTTATGTGGGCATTGAAAAATTAGAGGCAGTTCTAAAAAATTCGCCGGAAACAAAAATCACCATTGTTGCCCCGGAAATTTCCGACGAGATAAAAGTTTTGGCGGCATCTCATCACATTGAAATGTTTCTTGAACCGTATAAAGAAGAACACCTCAAAGGTAAAAATCTGGTGATAGTAGGCACTGGAATAATGGCCGTAAGCGAACAAGTGCAGAAAGACTGTAGGAATTATAACATTCTTGTGAATGTGGCCGACAAGCCTGCTTTATGTGACTTTTACTTGGGTTCCGTGGTGAAAAAGGGAGATTTAAAGGTGGCTATTTCTACCAATGGTAAATCACCGACCTTTGCGAAGAGGTTTAGAGAAATATTAGAGCAAGTATTGCCAGATTCTCTTCAAGAAACGCTGGACAACTTACAGTTGCTCAGAGATAGATTAAAGGGTGATTTTGAGTATAAAGTGGAGAAGTTGAACGAGATCACGAATGTGATGAAGAAAAACGATTAGGACTCAATTTTGAGATGCTCGCATGCTTTTCTTGCGGCGTCTTGTTCGGCTTTTTTCTTGTTCCAGCCGCGTCCTTCACTTATAACCTCTTCATCCACTTTTATTTGTGCTACAAATTCCTTGCTGTGGTGCTTTCCGTTTTCTTTGATAATCTCAAATTCCACGTTTTTACCCAAAGATTGAGACCAAGTTAAAAGGATACTTTTATAATTGGCATTGTTCTTTATAACCTCGTCGAGGTCAAAGTAATTGGCTAAAAGCGTCTTGACGATGAAGCTTTTGGTGAAGCGAAATCCTTTATCCAGATAAATAGCTCCAATAAGGGCCTCCATAGCGTCTCCATACATAGATGTACGCGTATGTGTAACTCTGTTGCCGTCAAAGGTAATGAGGTCGTCTAAGCCTATTTTACGGGCCACTTGATTTAAAGATTCTCTATTAACTATTCTGGACCTTATTTCGGTTAAGAAACCTTCGTCTTTAAATGGATATTTTTTGAAGAGATATTCCGCTATAATCATCCCAAGGACAGAATCTCCTAAAAACTCCAATCTTTCATTGGATTCTTTGAAGCCCTGAATAGAGGAGTTTTTCGATGCTGATGTATGCCTAAAGGCCAATTGGTACAGAGAATCGTTTTTTGGTTTTTCACCAATAATACGTTCAACAGCCTTTCT
>NZ_JBSRVI010000117.1:0-9485 GCF_055134445.1 Arcticibacterium sp. | reverse complement strand
TGTGTCTCATATGAAAGAGACTTAGTACAAGCAGCAAAGGGCGTCATGGAAGAACTCACCTTAACACTTAACGAGTCTAGCGTTTTAGGCGTAATGAAAAACTACAAACGCCTTATTTTACACTCTGTAAATTCGACCCAAGACATCCAAGTTCAAATCAGATCTGAGAAAAACGTCTATGAAACAGCAAGTGGTCGACTTTTGCTTTCTAATCTATCCCTAAAAGAGCTAGATCGTTTTCTTGGATACTACGGTTTACCCACGAGCCTGATTTGGCCTGAAGCAGTCACGAAAGAAGGCCTACATGAACAACTAACGAAAATAAGAGAGAAAGGTATAGCGGAAACTAAATTCAGTCACAACCATTTGATGGGCTTTGCTGTCCCAATAATTCTAAACAAGCAAGTAATTGCGGGTATAAGCGTCTTCTTACCAGAATATCGTTGCAGTCCTGAAAAACAAGAAATAGTCATCTACCAACTAAACAAGGCCGCCCATCTTATTAGCAAGAAACTAAGCATATACCAGCCCTCTTAAAACAAGGAAGGTTAGCCTATGAAACACTTTCATATAGCGTGAAAGAAGCGATTCTTTTCTCCTTATAATACAGGTTAAGAAATTTATTTAGAAATAATCCCCTCCATTCATATAGTAGATCCTCTAAATGTGCCTCATCTCCTGGTTTTTAGGATACCCTACCTTTTGTCCATTAAACCCTGTTTATGTTTTAGAGAAAACGGAGCCACTTTAACAGAAATGCATTGCCATTAACCCAACCTTTCACATTACAAAACATGCGATATCAGCAATTTATTCCCTTATGATGTAACACATCTGACTATAATATTTAGTATATTGTTATTCCACCCTGATTCTGAAAAAGCAACAGAAACGTAAAAGAGAACAAATCTGGCTTATAAATTAATGCTTAAATGCCATTGATTCTTTTCTGCCCTTTGGCGGATGAAATAAGAGATTTTGACCTAAAACAAAATCTTTAAATGGTATAATCATTCTTATACCTATGCACATTCACCTCTAAATGAAATAAGACTTATGAAATCAGCCTCAGAATTGGAAAAGGATATTATGAATATCACGACGACTATCAACTTGCAGTATCCAGAGCTCTCACAATACATTCCTGAGATGCCTAAATACCGCACAAAGAAAAATGAAGTAAATATCAAAACCTTACAGGCTTACCATCATTCTTTAGAAAAGCTGATTGAAGAGTATGCTAAACCAGATAAGAATAAGCTAACTCCAACGAGTAGTGAAAACTCAAAATTTCCGGGTTATTCCATCTATCCGCCTTCAGAAGACATTTATAGGCAAAGCAAAGAAGAAATGGACATCAACCCCGAAGATATTACCAAAAAGAAGGCACCCAATGAAAAAGCAGGCACCATGAACGAAAAAGGCTTTGAAGACGACATGTCAGGTGATGATTTAGATGTGCCGGGGTCAGAGCTGGACGACGAACAGGAAAGTATTGGTAGTGAGGATGAAGAGAATAATTATTATAGCATAGGCGGAGACAATCACCATGATCTGGAAGAAGATTAGAACATTCTTTAAAAGGAAAACACAATGCGAACAAAACAACAAAGGGAGACGAAAGGCATAATTCGCATTTATCAAGACTTTGAATATCAATTGGGGCGATGACAAAATCATTAGCATTTAAATAGAAAAATCAATCATATCCAACAAAAGCAAACCTAATCCGCTATTGAGTTTGGCTATCTCTAACTATTAATACACCTTAGTGCAACTTATAACACCTAAAAAACCAAAATTATTATGAAATGGAACATGAATTCAATCGATCGGGCTATCAGATTAGCAATAGCCATTCTCATCGCCATACTAGTTTACAATAATGTGATTACCGGCGTTATGGCGTCGATCTCCGTATTGGTAGTAGGTTTATTGTTTATAACCAGTGCCGTAGGTTTTTGCCCTATATATTACCCTTTTAGAATAAGTACAAAGAAAAAACCGGAGAAAAAATAAAGGCACTTATAAACAGAATTGTACTATTATAAACTGCGAAAAAGGAAATGACTTGCTCCCATGAATTATACCGCCCAAAGGTATTTGCATTAAGCTTTCCACGGCACACGAATTCCATAAGCATATGAACCAAGAATAAAATTAAGGCTCATAAGAATACCCCCCGTAGAGTCTGAAGTATCGAATTCTTTCATTTTCTACTTGTTTAAATTTATGTCTCGAAAAACATTTCCAAGCTTTGTTCTTGATCATTTCAAAATTAATTTTTTATTCGGAATCAATGGCTCACTTTAAACCGGAATATCTATATTCTTGGACTTCTAAATAAAGTGTAACATAGAACTTCCATAAGATTCTGGGTATGGATTTTTTCTATCCCTCGACATCTTGTAATGCCATCAATAAGTGTTGAATCTGGCTTAGCCAATTATCTTGTGCAACTTTTTCTCCCAAAGAGCTAAGGGCTGTTGCATTTTTCAAAAAAATGATTGTTTAAGCTTTCGTTTTCTAAAACCTTCCTGTCTATTCTTTGAATGGTCACCATTGTCAGCTTTTAGGGGAATCCCTTCTGGAAAGACCTCCACTTGCATATAGGCTCTGCTGCCCAAAGTAGCACGTTTGGTTTTCCGTTTTTAAATATACTAGTAGTCATTCTTGATGGTCGTATCTGATTTATTCCTCCAATTGAAGGTTCGGCCTTAAATCCAATCACACTTAGAAACTGGTGTAACTAAATCTCAAATTGCAGAATTTATCTGGAAAGATAAAGCTGGAATTTCTCGAGAAATAAAAAATATTCTGATGAAAGAAGCGGGAGAGATAAAGCAGGTTTGACAGATAAAAAGACCATTGAAAGGCATACTAAAAACCAAATATTCATAGTCAACAGCTACAGTTGAAATGAATGTCTTGTATTACTTTGACTTAGAAGACTTTCAATCAAAATGTGTTAATCATGTAAGTTTCTTCATTATTTACATAACACCTAAACTAATGATTATTTGACCTTTGCATTCGCCAATAATTGAATTGAAAGGATATACTTTCCTAAGCAAAATTTTAGATATAAAGTAGTTCTAAATCCTAAAAAATAAAAATTCAATTCATTCTAAAAAGGCGATTAAGGGAACAAAAACTGTTTAAACCCAAAGTAAAAAATATGAAGAAGTATATAAAAGGATTAATTCTCATTCTGTCGATTGGAACCACCAATTTGAGCTACGCTCAGGCCAGCTACAAAATAGAGAAAACCAGCAATGTAGACATTAAGCTTAAGGGCACTTCTACACTTCACAACTGGGAAATGCAGGCAATGGATGCTTCTGGAGATGCACAATTTACATTCAAAAAAGGGGATGCATCTGAACTTTCATCCATTCAGTCGCTATCGTTTGGACTAAAAGTGAAAGATTTAAAAAGTGATAATAAAGGACTTGATAAAAATGCCTACGAAGCTCTAAAATCAGATACCCACAAAGATATAAACTACACCCTAAACTCAGTCTTAATATCTCCAGAGAAAGACGGCTATCTACTTAAAACTAATGGTAAGCTGACCATTGCAGGCGTCACAAAAGTGATAGCCTTAGATGTGCATAGTGTGGTGAATTCAAATGGTACGATTAGCTGTAAAGGTACATACCAGCTAAAAATGACGGATTATCAGGTAAAACCGCCAACTTTTCTGCTGGGAGCCATGAAAACTGGTAATGCCATTACACTTGATTTTTCTGTCGTCTACAAAAAAACAAAAGAAGCTTAAGGCACTTTTTGTAAATCAAAAAATATCTAAATATGAGAATTATTCTAATTGCAATATTTTGTGCATTCTCTTTTACTATTCAAGCACAACAACCAAAGCTTCAGTTTTTCAGACCAAATAATCAAAGTGGTTTAAATGTTTTTGAAACATCAAAAGTAGATTCGGTAGCTTATGATGGGCTAAAAGTTAGCGTAGGCGGCGACTTTGCTATGCAATTTCAATCTATCACCCAAAGTAACTCCGCAAATAATTTAGTGGAGCTCGGCTCAAACCTAAATCTGCCAACCGCAAATCTTAATATAGACGTGCAGTTGATTGACGGAGTGAGAATGCACTTGAAAACCTATCTCTCCTCACAACACCATCAAGAAGCATGGGTAAAAGGTGGCCACCTTCAGATTGACAAGCTGGACTTTATAAAACCTGGCTTTCTGGAAGACATCATGAAAATAGCCACTATCACCGTGGGTCTTGATGAATTTAATTATGGTGATGCACATTTCCGAAGATCAGACAACGCTAGGGCCATTTTTAACCCTTTTGTTGGAAATTATATCATGGATGCATTTTCTACAGAAGCCTTTGGGGAAGTAACGCTCCAGAAAAATGGTTTTTTGGCCATAGCAGGAATCACCAATGGTAAGCTAAATCAGAGTGTGATTGTGAATAAAAACACAGATAATAAGCTCTCGTTTTTTGGCAAACTAGGTTTCGACAAACAATTAAACAATGAGTTGAGAATACGACTAACAGGCTCTACATATACCAATCAAGGCACTTCAACGGGTACTTGGTTATACGGCGGTGACCGAACTGGTGCGAGATATTATAATGTATTGCATACTTTACCCGATGCTGCTGGTAATACTGAAGGCAGCGAGTTTGATGGCCGTTACAATGCTCGTTTTGTTAAACTGACAGCTCTGCAAATTAATCCGTTTATAAAATACAAGGGATTGGAGCTTTTCGGTATTTATGAGCGTGCCTCTGGAAATAAACTAATCACCACTCCTGCGGCCGATAAAGAAGGGGCTTTTACACAACTAGCTGCAGAGTTGCTTTATCGTTTTGGTGAAAATGAGCGGTTCTATCTTGGAGGAAGATACAATACAGTACAAGGCAAAACCCTTGAAAGTGCTATAGAAGACTTAAAAATCAGTCGGTTAAATATTGGAGGAGGATGGTTTATATCCGAAAACATTATAACCAAAGTAGAATATGTCAATCAGCAGTATACTGGTAATGGATGGAATGGAAGATTTGCAGATGCAAAATTTGATGGAATTAATATTGAAGCCGCTATAAGCTTCTAGTAATCGACTAATTATAAACTCTTTAATTACAAATAAAACTATGATGCAGTACGAAAGCTATCACTTTGTAGGAATGCACTTTATATGGTGGGTGGTTTGGATGGGCCTAATCTTCTGGATTTTTGCAACGCCCTATAATATCCCAGGTCAAAGAACGAAAAAAGACAGCCCTCTTGACATTCTAAAAAAAAGATTCGCTAATGGTCAGATTAGCAAAGAAGAGTATCTGGAAGCGAAAAACTTGATGGAGAACTAAGTTCTTTTTATCCTCATAAAATTATCAATGAATAATCCCCTCAAATCAATCTGGGTGGATGGTATTTAACCCCTTAATCTAGTCCATCTTTTGGTTTAAAAAGTTCTTCGGAATGTGTTGCCCCTTATCACGATACTATCACATTTTAGAACATGTGATATATGTAACTTAAAATGCTAAATGTGTAACGCATCTAACTACAATAATGAGGACATTGATTTTCTGCCATAGCCTAAAAAAGCGTTTGAATATAAATGAGCACATATGTCGTATCTAAATAAATGTACAGAACGCCGCTAATTATTTTTCAAAAATATGAGCTATTGACAAAAAGGGAATTTAGCCTTTAGACCTTTAAAATAAAAAAGGTTTTTAAACCAGGTTCAACTAAAAAATAAAACATAATGAAAACTAAAGTAGAATTGGAACAGGATATTATAAAAATTACGACCACAATTAACGAGGAATTCCCAGAGCTATCTAAGTACATTACTGAAATGCCTGAAAACAACTCCGAAAAAAATGAAGTAGATACTAAAAGCCTAGACGCTTACTATCAATCTTTAGAGAAGCTTGTTACAGATTATGCTAAAACACACAAGGGTAAAGTAAGCTCAAAAACTAGTGAAAACGCGAAGTTCTCTGGATATCCAGTTTATCCGCCGTCAGAGGATATCTACCAACAGAGCAAGGAAGAATCGGATATTAACCCCGAGGATATTTCAAAAAAGAAAACACCCAACCAAAAAAAGGGGGCAGCGAACGAAAAGGCTTTCGAAGATGATATGTCTGGCGATGATTTGGATGTGCCAGGCTCAGAATTGGACGACCAACAGGAAAGCGTCGGTAGTGAGGACGAAGAAAATAATTATTATAGTATAGGTGGAGATAATCACAATGATCTTGAAGAAGATTAGAGACAATTACGCAATCAACAAAAACAAGAAATGAAAATACAATTCAATACAGACAAAACGATTAAAGGAGACGAAAAACATGAGGATTATTTTACCTCAGTAATTAAAGATGGTCTAAAAAGGTATGATTCTCATATCTCAAGAATTGAAGTTCATCTGTCTGATGAGAATGGCAGTAAAAAAGGAGTAAAGGATATGAAGTGTATGTTGGAAGCCAGAATGGAAGGTCGTCAGCCGATAGCGGTTTCATGTGAAGCCGATACCATGAAAAAAGCCATTTCTGGTGCCATCGCTAAACTTACCGCTTCATTGGAAACTATTCTTGGGCGATTACAAAATCATTAGCATTTAATCATGAAGAACAGGAATGAAATTCATGATAAATAAAAACCAACCGAGTTACCTAACATTTCTAGTAATGCGGCATCAAAAAACACTGATTAAAAGTAGCTATTGGAAGAGTAAAGAAACTAAAATCATGATAAAAAGGAACATGAGTTTCATAGATTGGACTTAGGCATCCTCGAACACTATAGTCTTATTTCCAGTGATCTAGATAAGCATTTTTCATAATTACGCATGTATTACTTATAAGGAGGCAGTTATTTTTTGTCCTATTTATTACCCTTTAAGAATAATTACGAAGAAAAGATTAAAGAAAAACCGATAACACATATAAACATGGAATCGCACTATTATAATGTAGATATAAAATGGGAAAACAGCAGCAAAGGAGTTATCTGCTCTCCTGAATTGAACAGTAAAAATGGCATTTGTATTGAAGTGGCTACTCCTCCTGAGTTTCCCAATGGAATCTCAGGAATTTGGTCACCAGAGCATTTGCTTGTGGCGGCAGTTAATGGATGTTTAATGACCACTTTTCTAGCCATTGCAGAAAAGTCCACATTAGACTTTATAAGCTTCGGAAGCCAGGCAAAGGGCAAGCTAGAAATGGTGGATGGCAGAATGATGATGAGTGAAATTTCACTAAAACCTACCGTCGTAATTCACAATGAAACTCATAGAAATAAAACAATGAGAATCTTAAAAAAGGCAGAAGACGCATGCTTAATCAGTCATTCGATCAAGTCAAAAATCACCATGGAAATAACCGTAGAAGTAAAAAGTCTTTTACTTGATAACATATGGAAAACACCCATTTAAACTCGGTTTATGCATTGGAGAATTGTAATGAGTAGATAAAGTGAAATAAATCTGACAATTAAAGGAAATTAGCATAGCGTTTACCCTGAACTAATGTCGAAGGGATATGGTGATTGAGTTTAAATGGGTGTTGCCAGTGCTGAGCTTGACGAAGTATACTGATTTGAAGCAATTCAGCTACAGTCTCGATAAAATCGGGAGATTTTCTAATGAATAAAGCGGGTTAAAGGTCTTCTCTCTCAGGATGAAGATTTCTGTAATATTCTCTGGAAGGTTAAATAAATGTTTATGAACCGTGATTCGGTTCTTATTAAAAAAATAATATTGTGGAAACAAAGAAAAACTTGGGCATCTGGATGGATCATGCAGCTGCCAATTTGATTGATTTAAATTCAGAGAAGGATAGCCATACCATCACGTCAAAATTCACTTATGATGTACAGGATGAAGCTATCCATAAAAATGAAAATCTGATGCATAATAAAAGGCAACAAATGCATGAGGCTTTTTATAAAGAAATTTCCGACGAGATTTTAAAATACGAACATGTACTTCTATTTGGACCTACAAATGCCAAAACAGAGCTGCACAATTATCTGAAGAAGGATTTACATTTTAAAGACATCAAAATATGCATTGAATCTGCAGATAAGATGACGGATAATCAAAAAGAGGCTTTTGTGAAAAGTCATTTTGAGAAGGAAACCATTTGAAGTAAAACCTAGTCTACATCTTATTCCTCTACCAATAGAATAGCAAAAGCATCATGTCTGTTATGATTATAGAAGTATAAATATGCTTCCTGCAGACCCTTCTTAGGAATTGTTATACCGTTTATAAGTCGGCGGCTCATATCGAGTTTTATTAAAAACGTCAATTCACTAATTAAATTAGCTTCTGCTGAGCGGCTGGTCATTCATCAATGAATTGAAAGTTGATTCGATTGATACTTTATAGCTCGCCTTCATATGCTTTAGTTATCTTTGGTTCTGGTGCCCGTATAAAGCCTAAATAGTCAAACTGCCTTTGATAAACTAGGCCTTAGAACTTGGGATTATAATTAAATGTTTCGGGAAAATTAATTGAATCAAATCATGAGCACTTATGCTTGAAATTCTTATAAATCGGTTAGTAAACCGGGGCTTTGATTTATCTACGGCCGATACTTTGGCAAGAGTTATAATTTTTGTTCTGATCATTATTTTAAGCCTAGTTGCCTATTGGATTGCCAAACATTTTATCCTTAAAGGTTTAACCGCTATTATTGGTAGAACGGCAACGCAGTGGGATGATATGATCCTAAGAGAAAAAGTATTCAATCGCCTAGCCTACCTAGCTCCTGCCCTTGTTATTTATGTATCTATACCCTCCCCTCTTGTAGGTTATGATTGGTTGATCGCTATGATTAATGCGGTAGTTTTAATCTGCATGATTGGCATTGGCATACTGGCACTTGATGCCTTTCTAAACGCTTCCCTGGGCATTTACAGGACCTATGAGATTTCAAATAGAATTCCGATAAAGGGATTTATTCAGGTAGCTAAAATATTCATTTATTTTACGAGCGGAATTTTTATCATTTCCATTTTGCTAAACAAAACGCCAATTTATCTTTTTAGCAGCTTAGGGGCTCTTACGGCTATTTTGATGTTCATTTTTAAGGATGCCATTTTGGGATTTGTAGCCGGAATACAACTATCGGCCAATCGAATGGTGGCTAATGGTGATTGGATTGAAATGTCTAAATATGGTGCCGATGGAAACATAATTGAAATTGCTTTAACCACCGTTAAAGTGCAAAACTGGGACAAAACGATTACGACAATTCCCACCTATGCATTAATTACCGAATCATTTAAAAACTGGCGGGGCATGTCTGAATCAGGCGGGAGAAGAATTAAACGAGCCATTAATCTAAATATTAATACCATTAAATTTTGTACGGAAGAAATGCTCGAACGATTTAGTAAAATCAAGTATATCTCCGGTTATATTGAAAAAAAAGAAATAGAAGTTCAAGAAAACAACAAAATGGATCATGTTGACAATTCCAG